>NZ_JBFAPH010000042.1:0-27862 GCF_040675635.1 Streptomyces sp. NPDC049577 | reverse complement strand
CTGCACCGGCTGGAGTCCGCGCAGGCCGATGTCCTGCTGGACCACCTGGGCCCGATCGGCCCGGGCCACCGCCTGCTGGACGCCGGGTGCGGGCGTGGCGGCACGAGCATCATGGCCAACGCCCGTTTCGGCTGTGAGACCGACGGGGTGTCCATCTCCCAGGCCCAGGTCGACTTCGCCAACGCTCAGGCGGCCAAGCGGGGCGTGGCGGACAAGGTGCGCTACCACTTCCGCAACATGCTCGACACCGGCCTGCCCACCGGCGCCTTCCAGGGCATCTGGAACAACGAGTCCACCATGTACGTGGACCTCTTCGACCTCTTCGCCGAGCACGCCCGCCAGCTCGCCTTCGGCGGCCGCTACGTCGTCATCACCGGCTGCTACAACGACGTCACCGGCGGCCGCTCGAAGGCCGTCAGCCGGATCGACGAGCACTACACCTGCAACATCCACCCCCGCAGCGCCTATTTCAAGGCCATGGCCGCCAACGGCCTCGTCCCCATGAACGTCGTCGACCTGACCGCGGCCACCATCCCCTATTGGGAACTGCGCGCCCAGTCCTCCCTGGCCACCGGCGTGGAGGACCCCTTCCTCACGGCCTACAAGGAAGGCAGCTTCCACTACCTCCTCATCGCCGCCGACCGCGTCTGAGCACGGGCCACGCAGCCCCGTCACCGCCCCACCGGGCGGTGGCGGGGCTGCGTGCTGTACATGGCGGGGTGTGACCTTCCGCACACCGATGGGGCGAGCGGCCGTCTTGCTTCGGCGGCGGTGTCCGGGCTTGGCTTGGTGGTCGTGCGCACGACAGCCCCTATAGCGATCACCAAGAGTAGGCAAAGCGGCGACAGATGGTAGATTCCACCCCGGCCGTTTCCCCTTATCACCGTCGCGCACAGCCCGTGCCGGCTGTCGCGCCGGGCGCGGCGCCCGACCCACGATCCTCCTCGGCCACCTCGCCGAGTCCCCATCCCGGAGGAAGAGACATGCCTGGCAGTCGTCCGCGCGAGGCGCGGGTCGCCGGGCCGGCCCTCCGCTTCATATTGGATGTCCGACCGTGAGCCTCATATCCCCGATCGCCCCGAAGACGAAGCCCAGGGAGAGCGCGAATCCGCAGACGCGCCTGGATTCGCTCACGGGGCTCCGCTGGTGCGCGGCACTGCTCATCTTCTGCTACCACTTCGCCTATGAGGAGTCCGCTTCCGGTACTGCTCGGCATATGGGCAAACTGAAGGACCTCACGCTCGCCGGCCCCTCGGCGGTCTCCTTCTTCTTCATCCTCTCCGGCTTCGTGCTCGCCTGGTCGGCGCGGCGGGGAGACACGGTGACCGGATTCTGGCGGCGCCGTTTCGCCCGGATCTACCCGAGCCACGCGGTGACCTTCTGCGTCGCGGTGGTCATGCTGATCTGGATGGGCCAGAAGCTGGACCCGGCCATCGCGCTGAGCAATCTGACCCTCACGCAGGCCTATGTGCCCAACCGCACGGACGTGTGGTTCGGCTACAACGGCGTCTCCTGGTCACTGAGCTGTGAGTTCTTCTTCTACTTCACCTTCCCCTTCATCATTCCGCTGATCCGGCGGTTCTCGAAGCGCCTGCTGTGGGCGACGGTCGTGCTCGGCAACCTCTTCGTCGTCGCCTACCCGGCGTTCACGCAGAACATCAAGCACGCCACCGGCTGGGACGCGAAGTTCTTCCTCTACATGCTGCCGCCCATGCGGCTGATGGAATTCGTCATCGGTATCGCCCTCGCGCTGCTGGTCAAGCAGGGCGCGTGGCGCGGCCCGGGCATGGTGGTCAGCGTCGCGCTGTCCTGCGCCGCCGTGTTCGGCCTGGCCCGCGTGGTGCCGTACGACTTCCACTGGAGCGCGACCACCGTCATTCCGTACACCCTCACCATCGCCGCGGCCGCGCGTGCCGATGTGAAGGGTGATCCGTCGCCGTTCCGGAACCAGTACATCGTGTATCTGGGTGAAGTGTCCTTCGCCTTTTACCTCGTGCACGAAATGGTCATCTTCAGCTCCAACTATTTCTTCCAGCAGCACCATTTCGTGTTGCCCCTGACGCTGCACGCGGGTCTGGTCGTCTCCGTCTCGCTGCTCGGCGCGGTGCTGCTGCACGAATACGTGGAGAAGCCCGGCGTGAAGCTGCTGTCGCGGAAGAAGAAGCCGAAGCCGGTCACGATCGCGGCCTGACCGACGCAGTGTGCCGAGCCCCGCACCGCCGATGGGTGGTGCGGGGCTCATCGCTTTCCGGACACCTGCCCGGCCACGTAGACGCTGAAGCCCGTGAGCGGCGCCCCGCCCGGCAGTGGCTCCGGGTGCCAGTCGCGGGCGTGGGGCGGCGGGGGCCGGCCCGGGGCGACGACGACGGCCACGGGGCGGTGGGCCGCGAGGGCGCGGAGGGCCCCGGGGGTGAGGGACGCGTCCGGGCCGGCGGTCTGCCGGGAGGAGCAGCCGGTGTAGTAGGCGAGCTGGACCGCCAGCTCGCCGCTGATCACGCAGGGCGGGCGGACGCCGAGGCGGTGCAGCCGGGCGGCGGCGCCCTCGAAGGCCGTCCGGGACTGGTGGCTGCGGGCGACGGTGCGGGTGAGGACGGCGTACTGGACGGCCAGGTGGGCGGCGAGGGCGAGGGCCAGGGCAACGGTGATCAGGGGGCGGCACCGGGGGGCGGTGGCCAGCCACAGCAGGCACTCGGCCACGGGCAGGGCGAGCAGCGCGTAGGCGGGCAGCAGGAAGCGCGGGGCCGCGTAGTCGACGAGGACGAGGTACGGCGCCGCCGTGCAGACGGCCACCGCGGTCGCGACCACCGCCGCCGCCCGCCGGTGCCGCGCGACCGCGACGCCCCCGGCGGCCAGCAGGGGCAGGGCCGCCCACCACGCCGCGGTGACCGGGTGCCGCCACGGGACGTCGCACGGCCGGCACAGGGTGCGGCCGGCCAGGGCGCGGACGTGGGCGTCGACGGCCGGGTGCCAGCCCAGGCCGCCCTGGATCGCGTCGGCCCGCTCCAGCCGGGCCCGCAGTCCGCCGTAGCACAGATACGCCTCCACGATCCACTCCGCGCCGCCGAGCACCGCCCCGGCCGCCGTCCAGGCCAGGACGGGCAGGACCGCGCGCTCCCGCCGGCCGAGGACCGGGGCCGCGACGGTCAGGGCGAGCGCCAGCCACAGCGCGTCGGGCGGCCGCATGAGCGCCACCACGGCGACGGACGCGGCCAGGCCCACCCGGCAGCGCCGGGCCGTGCCGCGCGCGCACCGCAGGAAGCAGCCGACGGCGGCGAGCGCCGCCAGCGCGCTCCAGAGGTTGGGCATCGCCCGCGCGCCGTAGTACAGCGTGATCCACAGCCCGGCGAACAGGGCCCCGGCGAGGGTGAGCACCCGCGCGGGCAGCAGCGGCCGCCAGGCCCGCAGCGCCAGGAACAGCCCGGCGCCGGAGGCCACCGCCAGCCAGACCCGCAGCGCGGTGACGGACGTGGTCACCGCCGCCACCGGCGCCGCCAGGAAGGAGATCCCGCGTGCCCGGGGCGCGCTGAAGTACGCCGCCGGGACCTCGGCGCTCACCTGGCTGACGTAGACCGCCTCGTCCCATCCGAGCCCCGAGCCGGGCACCACCAGGGCGAGCTGCGCCAGCACGAACGCGACGGCGACCGCCGCCGGGCCGGCCGACCCGCGCGCCCGGCCCCGAGCCGCCCGGGGTCGCACCCCGCCGGCCGTGACCGGGGCGGCCGGGGCGGACGGAGCCAGGTGTTCCTGCATGAGCAGACCTCACGTGAGCGTGCTCGCGGCGTGCGTCCCCTCCCCCACCCTGCGCGCCTTCCGGACCGGCCGCCTCACGCCGCCGTCCATTCGGGGCAGCCGGGGGCATAAGGCTCCCTGATCAACTCCCCTTCCGTGTCCGGTCTCCCCCGCGTCGGTCGAGCGTCACCCGACCGCCATCGGGGGTCACTGTGATGTCGTCGGCCCGTTCGCGCCGGGCACCCCGCCGGCCGCTTACGCCCCCATCGCCGACCCAGGAGAGAAGTCACCGTGCCGCTGAAGAAGTCCCTCGGTCCCACCGCCGTGCTCGCCGCCGCTGCCGCTCTCGCCCTGGCGGCGCCCCAGTCGGCCTCGGCGGCCACCGTGCCGGCGGCCGGGGCGCCGCAGCTGAAGGTGCTCACCTACAACACCTTCCTCATGAGCACGAACCTGTACCCCAACTGGGGCCAGGACCACCGGGCGAAGGAGATAGCCGCCGCCCCCTTCTTCCAGGGCAACGACGTCGTGGTGCTCCAGGAGGCGTTCGACAACGCGGCCTCCGAGACGCTGAAGTCCCGTGCGGCGGGCGCGTATCCGTACCAGACGCCCGTCGTCGGCCGGGGCAAGGACGGCTGGGACGCCACGAGCGGCGCCTACTCCGCCACCACGCCGGAGGACGGCGGCGTCACCGTGCTCAGCAAGTGGCCGGTCCTGCGCAAGGAGCAGGTGATCTACAACGACGCGTGCGGCGCCGACTGGTGGTCCAACAAGGGCTTCGCGTACGTCGTGCTGAACGTCAACGGCACGAAGGTGCACGTCGTGGGCACGCACGCGCAGTCCACGGACGACGGCTGCAAGGCCGGCGAGGCCGCGGCCGACCGGGCCAAGCAGTTCCGGCAGATCGACGCCTTCCTCGATGCGAAGAACATCCCGGCGGACGAGGAGGTCCTCCTCGCCGGCGACCTGAACGTCGACTCCCGCAGCGACGAGTACCGCGCCCTGCTGGCCAACGCCGACGTCGCGCCGGCGGACGCCCGCACCGGGCACCCGTACTCCTTCGACACCGAGGAGAACTCGATCGCCGCCTACCGCTACCCCTCCGACCCGCGCGAGGACCTCGATTACGTCCTGCACCGCAACGGCCATGCCCGGCCGGCGAACTGGGGCAACACCGTGATCAAGGAGACGTCCGCGCCGTGGACCGTCTCCAGCTGGGGCAAGGACTACACCTACACCAACCTCTCCGACCACTACCCGGTCGTCGGCGGGGTCAACTGACCACGGCCGGGCCGCCGTCGGCATTGTCGGTGGGGGGTGCCAGGATGGCCCGTAGCGGGTCGCTGATCGCGCGCGGCCTTTCGAGCGAGGGGGGAACCATGCTGCCCATGACCGAGTCCGCTTCCGTGCCGGTGCTTCCGGATCTCGATCCGGAGCTGCTGGAGGAGGCGGAGGAGCAGGCGTGGCTGCTGATCCGCTGCGGGTTCGACACCGCCGAGGAGGTCGCGGAGGACGTCTCCGACTACTTCTACGACGACGGCGAGACTCCCGTCTCCGTCGAGGACGCGCGGCTGATCGTCGACCGGCTCTGGCGCGAGCGGCTGGCCGAGCAGGCCGGCTGGCCCGAGGTGACGGACGCCGACCGGGTGGCGAGGGCCTTCGCCGCCCTGGACGCGGCCGGCATCACGGCCCGGATGAACTTCACCTGCTGCGGCAAGTGCGGGTTCGAGGAGATCGGCGAGGAGGCGGCCGAGGGCGACCGCGGCTTCGTCTTCTTCCACTACCAGCACACCGAGAGTGCCGCCGAGGGCCGTGGCCTGCGGCTGCTGTACGGGGTGCACGAGGACGTGCCGGCCGAGGAGGACGAGCGGGAGGCCACGACCGCCGTCGGCCACGAGATCGTGGCGGCGCTCACCGGGGCCGGACTGGGCGTCGCGTGGGACGGCGACCCCGACCGCGCGATACACATCACCCCGCTCGACTGGCGCATGCGGCTGCCGGAGGCCGTGCCGGCAGGGCAGTGAAGATCACATGAGGAGTGGCCGGACGGCCCTGCTCCACCGTGGCCGGCCATGCTTCAATAGGGAGCATGGCCGGCTTCCAGAACATCGCGACGGGTCGCTGCGAGCGCAGTGACCTCGAGCCCTTCTGGCCTTCCCGCCAGCACCACGACTTCGACCGAGTGTGTTGTCGCGCGATCCCCGCGCGGGCCCACTCCCCTCGCTGACCCCTTCGTCGAAGTCAGCCGCCGGCACCGGTTCCGGCCCAACGGCCCCGCGCACCGCACGTCCCTCTCGACGGTCTCTCGCGCGAAAGAGCTGAGCTCTCCATGACGAACCTCCGCACTCTCACGGCCCCCGCCGCGACCCTGCCCGCCGACCGCCCGGCCCACCGCCACCGGCTGCGCGCCGTGGCCCCGGACGAGCTGCCGCCGGTCGCCGAGCTGCTGCACCCCGGGGCGAGGTGGCTGCCCGCCCCGCAGGAGACCCTGCCCACCCTGCCGGGGCAGCCGCCGATGATCGGCTACCTGGTGCTCGTCCCGGCCGGCGCACCGCAGCCGGCCGGGACCGCGCCGGCCGCCGCACCGGCCACCGGGGCCGGCACGAGCGCCACGGCCACCGCGACCGCCGCGACCGCCACGACCTCCGCGACCGCCACGACCAGGCGGCAGGGCGACGGCCTGGTGAGCATCGACACCGAGCAGCGCACGGTCAGCGTCGCCGGGCGCCCGCTGGACCTCACCTACCTCGAGTTCGAGCTGCTCGCCCACCTCGTCGCCCACCCGCACCGGGTGCACAGCCGTGACCAGCTGGTCCACACGGTCTGGGGCTACGGGCACGTGGGCGACGGCCGCACCGTCGACGTCCACGTCGCCCGGCTGCGCCGCAAGATGGGGCCGGAATACCGCTCGTCCATCGTGACCGTGCGCCGCGTCGGCTACAAGTACGCGCCCCCGGCCGGAATCTGACGCCGCGACCGGCCGCCGGGGTGGCACGCTGTGGCCATGACTGAGAAGACCTCCGAGCTCGTCACCCTCCTCGGCCTGCAACCGCACGTCGAGGGCGGCTGGTTCAAGGAGACCTGGCGGACCGCGGACACGGCGCTTCCCGAGGGGTACGGGGGCCCTCGGCCGTACGCGACCGGCATCTACTTCCTGCTGCACCCCGGCGAGTCCTCCCGCTGGCACCGGGTGCGCTCCGACGAGCTGTGGCTGTGGCACCGCGGCGGCCCCCTGCGCATGCGGCTGGGCGGCGGCGGCACCGCGCCGGACGACGCGGGGGCGGGCGAGGTCGTCCTGGGGCCGGGCGTCGAGCACGGGCAGCGGCCGCAGCTGCTGGTCCCCGGCGGGGTGTGGCAGTCCGCCGAACCGGCGGGCGACGAGCCGACGTTGGTGACGTGCGTCGTCGCGCCCGGCTTCCACTTCGAGGACTTCACCATGGTCTGACGAACGGTCCGGCAAACGGACTGGCTTTCGCCGGACCGTTGTTCGATCATGGGCGGATGCCCACCGCCCTCGCCCGCTTGCCCCGGCTGACCCCCGCCTACGTCGGAGGCGTGCAGCTCGGCGCGTACGCCGCCCGGCGGTGGCTCGCGCCCGCCGCGCGCGAGCGGTTGCTGCGCCGCTGCTCCACCAACGTCGACAACCTGCTCGCCGGGCGGTGGGACACCCTTCTCACCAGCGCGCTGGTCGTCGAGGAGCCGATGGAGCTGCCGTACGCGCTGCTGCTCCTCGCCGTCCTCGGGTACGCCGAGTACGCCCACGGCGCCTGGTGGGCGGCGAGCGTCTTCGCGTACGGGCACGTGGGCGCCTCGCTGATCGTCTACGGCGGGCTGCGCGCCGCCCGGGCCGGGGAGCGGACCCGGTCCGCGATCGACGTCGGGCTGAGCTACGGCAACTACGCCGTCCTCGGGACGCTCGCCGCCGGGCTGCCGCGCGGGCCCCTCCGTACGGGGGCGTGCGCCGCCCTCCTCGCGCTCTGCGCGCGCCCGCTGCTGAGCCGGCGCGCGGGCTTCACGGACGCCGGCCATCTGACGGCCCTGGCGCTCGGGCTCGGGCTGGGCACGGCCCGGGGGCGGGGGCGCCGTCGCGAGGGCGGACCGGGTTCCCCACAATGAGGGACATACCGGAAAACCGGCATATCGGCTCAGCAGACTGGGAGACACACCCATGCCGCAGCTCGACGCCTCGACGATCACGAACCTCCGCGACCTGGGCGGCATAGCGCTCGCGGGCAACTCCGCCATCCGCCCCGGACTGCTGCTGCGCTCCGGCCAGCTCGACCGACACGACCCGGCGGCGGACCCCATAGTCGCCGCGCTCGGCATCCGCACGGTCGTCGACCTGCGCAGCGAGGCGGAGCGGCGGGAGCGCCCCGACCGGCTGCCGACGGGGGCCCGGCTGATCATCGCGGACGTGATGGCGTCCGGCCTGGACAGCACGCGCGGCGAGCAGCTGCCGACGCGCCCGGAGGGCGTGCTCGGCAACCCGGCCGTGGCGGAGGAGCACCTCGGCGGGGGCAAGGCGGAGAAGCTGCTGTGCGAGGCGTACCGCGCGTTCGTGACGTCCGAGTCCGCCTGCCAGGCGTACGGTCTGCTGCTGACCACGCTGGCCGAGCCGGACTGCGGTCCACTGCTCTTCCACTGCACGGCCGGCAAGGACCGCACGGGCTGGGCGGCCACGGTCCTCCTGCTGCTGCTCGGCGCGGACGAGGCCACGGTGGAGCGCGAGTACCTCGCCGTCGCCCCGGCGGTCCGTGCCGCGTTCGCCCCGGTCATCGACCGCTTCGTCGCCGCGGGGGGCGACCCCGGCATCGCCGACGCGATCCTGAGCGTCCGCCGGTCGTACCTGGCCACGGCGCTGGAACAGATGCGGAACGCCTACGGCGACGTGGAGACGTACGCCCGCGAGGCGCTGGGCATCACCCCCACCACCCTGGACCGCCTCCGGGCCCGCTACGTAGCCTGACCCCGCCTACCTCTTCTCCGCCACGACGGCGAGCAACCCCCACCCACGTGACCGGCGGCGCCGAGCCGGCGCCAAGCGCGCCGGGCGAAGCCACCGGGCCGGAGGCCGGTTGTCACGGCAGCGCGCCGGTGTGCGGGGGTGACTGTTGGGGGCGTTCACTCGTTCCAGGGATGTGGAATCGCACGTTACCGTCGCCCGGCGTTCCGGGTCCGTCGACGTCGAGCAGGCCGAGGCCGCGCTCATCGAGCACTATGCGCGGCTGGTCCGGCTGGCCTATCTGGTGTTGCCGCCCGGGCTCGGGCGGAATCGGCGGGTGCTGACCGCGCACGCGCTGGTGCAGCGGGCCCTGCCGCGGGGCAGGGCCGGGGTGCCGGCGCCCCGGGGCGGCGGCAGCGCGGGGTACGTGTTCGTGCGGGAGCGCGTGCTGCGGGCCGCGCTGGCGGCGGGACGGCGACGGCGGTGGCGGCTCCCCCCGGTGCTGCCGCAGGTGTGGGGGCTGCGCCTGTTCCCCCGCTCCGGCGGCGCGGACGAGCTCGCGCTCGACCAGGCGCTCGCCTCGCTGTCCGCCCCCGCCCGGGCCGCGTACGTCCTGCGGGCCCTGGAGCTGCCGAACGAGCGCGACGTGCGGGCGCTGCTGGCCGCCGCCGGGGTCGAGGATCCGGGCGGCGCGCTGGCCGAGGCGCGCCGCACGGACGACCGGGACCCCTCGCTGCTCCAGTCGGTCGAGTTCGACCCGTGTTCCCTCCAGGCCCGCCCCACGGACCTGATGCGCCGCCGCCAGCACGGTCGCGCCGCCCTGGCGGCGGCCGCCGCCGTCGCCGTGTGCGGCACGCTGCTGGCGCTGCCGGGCGGCGGCTGGGGCCCGGACGGCGCGGCAGCGCCCCCGTACGCGCAGAACGCGTCCGCGCGCGAGGCGCTGGACCCGGCGCGGCTCACCCGGATGGCCGAGGGGGCCTGGAAGCGTGTCGACCGCCCCGGCTTCGCGGCCTGGCCGGCGCGCGGCGACCGTACGGGTGACACGGCGCTGCTGCGCCGCGCCCTCGCCGTCTGGGCGCGCCCGGGTGCCGCGGTGCGGGTCTCGGCCACGCCCGGCACGGCGGCCGGGCCCGCCGCCGGCCCGCCGCAGCTGCTGTACGCGGGGGAGGTGGACTCGGCGGTGGTCGTGCTGCTGTACGACGGCCTGCGCGTCGTCCGGTACGCGGAGGCGAAGAGCGGCGACACGAGTGCCGCCGCCCTGGACCTCGCCCGGACCGACGCGGCGGACACCGACTCCGCGACCGCCGTCGTGGTCGGCCGCACCGACGGCAACGTCCGCTATCTCACCGCCCCCTGGGTGACCGGCACCGCCGTGCGGGACCTGCTGAAGCCGGGCGACGCCGCGCAGCCCCTGCACCGCGGGGCGGACGGGGTGACCGACGCCGTGCCCGGCCCGGCCGCCGCCGGCGACTGCCACACGTGGACCGCCCTGCAGTTCGGCGACCGACTGGTGACGGACCTCGGCGAGCTCGTCCCGGCCCGGCTCACCGCGGGCGCCCCGAACGCCCCGCACGACGTGAACACCGCCACCTCGCGGGCCGCCTGGGCGCAGCTCGCCTGCCAGTTGCCGACGGTCCGCGCGCAGGGCGTGCGCGCCGTGAACGCGTGGCGGTTCGCGACGCAGCCGCTGCCCGGCGGCGCGGGCGGCGCCGACTGGTACTGCACGCGTGCCGAGACCTGGCGGGGCACCGGCAGCCGGGTGCTGGCCCAGTTCCAGGGCCCGGGCGCGCGGACGGGCGCGCCGGCCACGGTCGTCGCCCGGGCCGAGGACTCCCCCGCCTGCGGGGCGCGCGAGCCGCACGTCCTGGCGGGCGTGCTGTGGAAGTCCCGTACCGGCGCCTGGTACGCGCTGGCGGCCGCGAGCTCGGACGTGTCGTCCATCACCGCGACGGGCGGGGCCCGGGGCAGCGGTCCGGGCCCGACGCTGGCCCTCCCCGCGGCGACGGGCACCCGCACCCGGCTCGCGGCCCGCCTGAAGGACGGCACGTCCCTCGCTCCCCTGGGCTGAACCGGCCGAACTCCCCGGGCCCGCAGGGGGATCGGGCATGGTTCGGGCCGGTTTAGGATGTGCGCATGACGACCCGGATGCGCCGCAGGATGGCTGTCGAGCAGCGTCGCGAGCAACTGATCGCGGTCGCCCTCGAACTGTTCGGCACCCGCCCGCCGGACGCGGTCTCCGTGGACGACATCGCAGCGGCGGCCGGGATCTCCCGGCCGCTCGTCTATCACTACTTCCCGGGCAAGCGGACCCTCTACGAGGCCGCGCTGCGCCACGCCGCGGACGAGCTGACCGCCTTGTTCGCGGAGCCGCGCCAGGGGCCCATGGGGGCCAGGCTGCTGCGCGTCGTCCGGCGTTTCCTCTGTTTCGTGGACGCCCACGGCTCCGGCTTCTCGGCGCTGCTGCGCGGCGGCCCGGTGGCGGTGGGCGCCGGCCCGGCGAGCGCGATGATCGACGGCGCGCGGCGGGCCGCGTACGAGGAGATGCTGGCCCATCTGGCGGTCCGGAGGCCGGGGCCGCGGCTGGAGCTGGCCGTGCGCTCCTGGATCTCCCTGGCCGAGACGACGGCCCTGCTGTGGCTGGACGGCCGCCGGATACCCCGCGCGGAGCTGGAGTTGCGCCTGGTGCACGACTTCGGCGCGCTGCTGGCCGTGACGGCGGCGTACGACGAGGAGACGGCGGAGGTGCTGGGGCGTGTGCTGGCGGACGAGCCGGCGGACGGCCCGTTCGCGCGGCTCGTGGCCCGGTTCGGGGCGCTCGGCGCGCCGGGCGCGCCCGCCGCCACTCGGTCTGCCGCCCCTCAGTCCGCCGCCCCTCAGTCCTCGGCGGTCCTGATCAGCTGAGGCTCCTTCCGCATCCGGCCCCGGCGTCTCGGCTGCCCCTTCCCGCGCCCCTGCGTGGCCACCGACAGATGGCGCAGGAGCAGCGGCGTGGCGACGCGCGGGTAGAGACAGGCGTACATGCGGAACTCGCTGCGCATGGCGTTCAGCCCCCGGGGGCTGAGCACATAGACGTGGACGCCGTGTTCGGCGTGGACGAAGCGGGTGACGAAGGACCGCTCCAGCAGGGCGTTCCAGACGTCCGCGTTCTCGTCGGACGGGTGGCGCACGGCGATGCCCTCCGCCCCGGCGTCCACCAGGGAGACCATGGCGCGCCACTGCTTGGCGCTCATGGCCTCGGCGAGGAAGGCGCTGAGGATGTCGGCGGAGCGGGCGGGGGCCGTCTCCAGCAGGCCGGTGAACTTGCGGTGCCGCTCCTTCGCCTGCTGGGCCGCGCGCTCGTCCTCGGCGTAGGCCGTTTCGAGCTCGGCCATGGCCTGGCCCCTCAGCAGTCTGCGGTAGCGGACGAGTTCGTTGTTGACGAGCCGGCAGACGACGCTCGGGGCGCGCTGGACGAGGGTGGCGATGTCCAGCAGCCGGGGGTCTTCGGGGGTGACGACGGCGAGGACGTGCGTCTGGTGGGCCTGCCGGAACAGTTCGGTCAGCCGGTCCGTGATCTGGGCACGGCGGGCGATGGCCAGCGGGTGGTGGTGGAGCGCGCGGTTGATCCGGGCGAGGGGGACGCCGAGGCGGGCGGCGAGCCGGATGCGCAGGGTGCCGTCGTCCCGGACGGGGAGGCGGGCCAGCCGCTCGACGTCCCGGTAGGTGCGGCGGCTGACGCCGAGGAAGTCGGCCACCTCGGCGGCGGTGAGCCCGGCGTGCACGCGCAGGTCCCGCACGGACAGATGGCGGGCGTCGGAGCTCGACAGATCGGCCGGTGAGACCCGGAAGACCCGGGCCAGCTGGGCGATGCGCGGGGGCTCGGGCACCGAGCGGTTGTTCTCGTAGGCGAGGATCCGCGCCTTGGAGGTGCCGACCCTGGCGGCGAGGGCCGCGGCGCTGAGCAGCCGGCCGTCGACGGTCCGGGTGGTCCGGAGCTCACGGAGGGCGCGCCCGTCGAAGTCCGCACTACCGCGTGCCACCGGCATCCCCCCTTGGACGCACCCCGAAAGGTCTGGTCAAGGTACCGCTCAGGGTCAACTCCCGTCCATGGAGGGCACTCGCACGGGTTGGCCGGTTCCCCTGGTCATGACGCTTTTGCTGGTACCGTTAAGGACTAATCCTGGTTCCGTTCGCCGCTTTCCGGCGGGAGGGTCGGGAGGTCGGCGGAAACGCCGGCGGGAGAGTTCATCCTTGCGCGGTCGTGTTCGATCTCGCGCAATCGGGGGCACTCGGACCATACGTACCCAGCGGAAAAAGATGATGGGCCCGCGTCGGTCGCGAGCCAGAGCACGGGCCCATCGAATCGGCTGGGTATCAGCCGGCGGATGAGGGGTCAGCCCTTCATCCGCCGGTGCCGTAGATGTCGAGGATGATCCGGATGAGCCAAAGGATCGCTTCGACGATCATCCGCTTCCGCATCCGCGACGGCATGACACCGCGGTCCGACTCTTCGTGGCACCGGCAGCCCGGGACCTGACGGCTCGGGTCCGCATCGGGGTCGCCCTGCGGGCCGGCAGCGTCTTCGCCCAGGTCGCCTGGCCGCTCCGAGTCAGCCATCTTCAACCTCACTCTCTCGGGGGAACCGGGTCGGCCGACCCGCGCGGAATCAACCGGCAGGTTCCTCGAGAGGGCTGCGCATGAGCCTACAGGGTGTCACGACGGCTCTACGCCGTGCAGGGCGAAGCCGCCCAACTTCCCGGTGAGAAAAGGATTTCCTACCTGTGGGTAGTCGAACGCCCCTGGAGGCGGGCGATCGTTGGATCACCACGACCGGTCACAGAAAGTCAATCTCCGTCATTTCCCCATGGGTTGGTACGGCTCCGCCCTGCGGGCGCTAGGCTGCCACGGCCCGGAAGACCGCGACCGTCCGGGCGGGCACGGTGAAGGTTCCCGTCCGGGACGTGTAGGAGGCCGTCTTCACGACGGGGTCCGCGCCGTGCGCCTGCGCCGGGTGCAGGCGGTAGTCGGTTCCGGCGAGCGCGGGGACGCTCTGGTTCTGCGCGGACGGGGTGGCGTTGAGGACGACGAGCAGGTCACCGAGCCGCATGGTGATCACGCCCGGGGTCTCGTCCCGGCCGGAGAGCGGGAAGGACAGCGCGTTCTGCACGGCCTCGCCGGTGCGCAGGCTGAAGGCCGGCTCGCCGGTGCGGATGCGCAGCAGGTCGCGGTAGGCGGCCGAGGCCGCGCGGATCGGGCCGCAGCCGGGGCGCAGGGCCGGGTCGGCGAGCAGCGGGCGGGCGTAGGGCCACTTGGCCGCGTTGTCGGCGGCGGGCGGCAGGCCGCGGCCGAAGCCGTTGCCCTGGGCGCAGTCCCAGTGGACGGCGTTGAACCAGTCCCCGCTGTCGTAGGAGTTGCGGTCCAGGGACTTCGAGCGCAGCAGGTCGGTACCGGCCTGGGAGAGGGCGGGTCCCTGGGCGAGCGTGGCGGCGGCCAGGGCGAGGACCTGCATCCTCGCCCGGTCACCGGGGGCGGTGGCCGCCGGCAGCTTGTAGGCGAGGGCGTCGTAGAGGGTCTCGTTGTCGTGGGCGTCGGCGTAGGAGAGGGCGTCGCCGGGGGCGGCGGCGTAGCCGGCCGGCGAGCCGTTGTAGTCGACGTCGGCCCCGCGGACGGCGCGGCCTGTGGAGTCGGTGAAGCGGTAGCCGGCGAGGTGGCCGGTGAGGCCGACCTTGATGAGGTCCTGGTCGTGCAGCAGCCGGGCGCGCTGTTCCTCGGGCGAGCCGTTCACGGGCGCGCCGTTGGGGTCGGTGAACAGCCCGGAGGCGAAGCCCTGGGCGCGCGGGTCGGAGTCGAAGGGGCCACCGCCGCGGATCGCGTCGCGGGAGCGGTCGGAGAAGGTCGCGATGCCGGTGCCGGCCATGTTCTGCTGCGTGGCCTGGACGAAGCGGGCGTCGTTCGCGATCTCGCCGAAGTTCCAGCCCTCGCCGTAGAGGATGACCGACCGCCCGTCGACGCCGTCCTTGGCCACGGTCAGGGCGTCGAGGGCCCTGCGCACGGCGAGGATGTTCGCCTTGGGGTGGTGGCCCATGAGGTCGAAGCGGAAGCCGTCCACCTTGTACTGCTTGGCCCAGGTGACGACCGAGTCGACGACGAGCTTGCCCATCATGGCGTTCTCGGGCGCGGTGTTGGCGCAGCAGGTGGAGGTGGCGACGCTGCCGTCGGCGAGGAGCCGCTGGTAGTAGCCGGGGACGATGCGGTCGAGCACGGACCTGTCGTCCTGCCCGGAGGCGGCGGTGTGGTTGTAGACGACGTCCATGACGGTCCGCAGCCCGGCCCCGGCCAGCCCCTGCACCATCTGCCGGAATTCGAGGGTCCGGCGCGGCCCGTCCGGGTCGGAGGCGTACGAGCCCTCGGGGACGGTGTAGTGCAGCGGGTCGTAGCCCCAGTTGTACGCGTCGCGCGCGGCCGTCGCGGCCACGCACTCCTGCTGGCGCTCGGAGTCGGCGGGCAGCGCGGCGAGGTCACAGCCGGGGCGCTGCTGGTCGGCGCGCCGCTCGGGAACGGTGGCGAAGTCGAAGACGGGCAGCAGGTGGACGTAGGAGGTGCCGGCGCCGGCGAGCTGTCCGAGGTGCCGCATGCCGGCCGAGTCGCGGTCGGTGAAGGCCAGGTACTCACCGGGGTGGCGGGAGGTGGGGTCCTCGGCCGAGAAGTCGCGGACGTGCAGCTCCTGGATCCGCGCGTCGCGCAGCGGGACGGCCGGCGGCTTGCGGAGGCCGCGCCAGCCGCGCGGGGCCAGGGCGGGGTCGTCCAGGTCGGTGACGAGGCTGTAGGCGGAGTCGGCGGTCAGGGCCGTGGAGTACGGGTCGGTGACGTGGTTGGTGACGGTCTTCCGGACGGACGGCGCCCAGACGGTCACCGCGTAGCGGTAGCGCTTGCCGCTCCAGGAGCGGGGGCCGGTGGCGCTCCAGACGCCGGTCGCCGCGTCGCGGCGCATGGGGATCGTTTCGCCGGCCAGTTCGAGGGCGACGTTCTGGGCGGTCGGCGCCCAGACGGAGAGGGTGGGGCGGCCGGCGCGGAAGACGGGGCCGAGCTGAGCCTTGGCCGCCCGCGCGGCGTAGAGGTCGTCGAGGACGCCGGGTATCTGCACACCGGTGGTGACGCCGTCCTCCGACTCGGCGACGAGCCGGCCGGTGAGCGCGGTGCGCTCCTCCTCTTCGCTCGCCTCGACGCGGAAGGCGTCGTAGCCGGCGGCGAGGTGCGGGAAGCGTGCCCGCTGGGCGGCGCTCAGGCCGCCGGGCTGGAGGGTGAGCCGGAAGCTGCCTGTGGTGTGCGTCAGGCGGTGCGGACGGGTGGGGTCGCCGAGGCCTTTGGGCCAGGCGAGGGTGGTGTGGTCGATCCACTGAGCCTTGGCCTCCGGCGGGGGCGGGGGCTCGGCGGCTTGGGCGGTGCCCGTTCCTGCCAGGGGCAGGAGGAAGCCGGCGGCTGCGGCCAGGGTGGCCAGGCGTCTCACGGTGGCGGTGCTCCTTCGGGTGTGGGTCCGGGGGGCGGGGTGGCTGGTGCCGCCGCACCTGGTCAGGGGCAGCGCATGAGGGCGAGCGCCGTGTTGGGGGCCAGCGTGGCCGTGAAGCGGCCGGATCCGTCGATCGCCACATGGCGCCCGCTCTGGACGTCGCAGTAGTCGCCCTGCGGCAGCGACGTCTGGAACGTGCGGGTGAGGGCGAAGCCCTCGTGGTTCAGCACCACGTAGCCCCGCGAGCCCCGCCCGAAGGCGATCGCCTGGTAGCCGTTGTCCCACCAGTCGGTCACCGCCGTGCCCCGCACGGCATTGCGGAAGCCGACCATGGAGATGATCTCGGGCCACTTGTGCTGGCACTTCCAGCTTCCCCCGGTGCCTCCGGCCTGGGAGGTACCCCCCTGCCAGCACGCCCCCACCGCCCCGCCGTCCGGCGGCCCCGCGTCGCGGTCGGTGAACTCGTAGCCGGAGTGGACGTCGGGCGAGCCGTAGGGCCAGGCCAGCATGAAGACGTGGGCGAGGGTGTAGTCCGCGCCGTCCTTGTAGGTGAGCGTGTCGCCGTCGCGCTCGGTGTCGTGGTTGTCGACGAAGACGGACGCCTGCCCGCCGGGCAGATAGGCCCAGCCCTCGCCGTAGTTCCTCAGGTAGGCGAGCCGTTCGTGCTGGAGGACGCGCTTGAGGTCGCGGGCGTAGCGGAACTCCTGGACGTCGCCGGTGCGCAGGTACTCCTCGGGCTGGACGGCCTCGCCGGCGCCGTAGATGGTCTCCTGCTTCCAGTAGACGTCCGGCTTGCTCAGCCTGGCCTTGATGGCGGCCAGGTCGTCGGCGGCGATGTGCTTGGCGGCGTCGATCCGGAAGCCGTCGACGCCGAGGCCGAGGAGGTCGTCGAGGTAGCGGGCGACGGTGGTGCGGACGCGCTCGCTGCCGGTGTCGAGGTCGGCGAGCCGGACCAGCTCGCAGGTCTGCACGTCGGCGCGGTCGGTGTAGTCGCTGATCGGCTTGCGGCAGCCGTGGAAGTCGGCGTCCCGGTACAGGCCGGGGTAGTCGTACTTGGTGTACGGCGTGCCGCCGGTGCCGGTGCCGGAGGCGGCGGCCATGTGGTTGACGACCGCGTCCACGACGACCTTGACGCCCGCCGCATGGCAGGCGGCGACCATGCCCGCGAAGGCGGCGCGGTCCCCGAGCCGGCCGGCGATGCGGTAGCTCACGGGCTGGTACGAGGTCCACCACTGGGGGCCCTGGATGTGCTCCTGGGGCGGCGAGACCTGGACGAAGCCGTAACCGGCGGGCCCCAGCGTCTCCTTGCACTCGCGGGCCACGGAGTCGTAGCGCCACTCGAAGAGGACGGCCGTGACGTCCTTCTCGCCGGGCGCGGCGGCGGAGGCGGGCGGGGCGGTGCCGCACACGGCGGTCAGGGAGAGCGCGGCCGCCGCGGCGGCTCTTCGGACGATGACGGACATGCGGGATGTGCTGGATATGCGCGATGTGCTGGACGTGCGGGACATGCGGTCCTCCTGGGGGGTCCGGCAACGCGCCGTGTCCGGGAATCCCCTGAAGGTTCTTGCGCAAGCACAGCGCAAGACACCCGCAAGACAACAGCGACTTGCCGCGCCGGAGACCGTACGAGCCGCATCCTCGCCGGTCAACCCTTCGGACACGAGACGGTTACAACCGAGAAATCTCGCCGTTTCGCTCTTGCAAGGTCTTTCGCAAGAGATTTCAGCCTGTTAGCTTCCTCCTCAGCTCGGGCCGCCCCACCCCTCAGGCCGGCCATCTGAAAGAGGAGCATCCATATGCGAAGAGGCATATCGGTCGCCGCCCTGGTCGGCGCGCTGGCCCTGACCGCGACCGCGTGCGGCGGTGGCGACAACGGCGGAAGTGACGGTTCCAAGGCGGCCAGTGACCCGGGCAGCGTCAGCGGCACCATCACCTGGTGGGACACCTCGGACGCCACCAACGAGGCGCCGGCGTTCAAGAAGCTGGTCGCCGCCTTCGAGGCCAAGTACCCGAAGATCAAGGTCGATTACGTCAACGTGCCCTTCGACCAGGCGCAGCAGAAGTTCAAGACCGCCGCCGCCACCGGCAAGGGCGCCCCCGACGTGCTGCGCTCGGACGTCGGCTGGACCCCGGGCTTCGCCCAGCTCGGCTATCTGAAGGACCTGACCGGCACGCCCGCCCTGGAGAACTCGGACGACTTCCTGGAGGGCCCGCTGAAGAACGCGGCGTACCAGGGCAAGACGTACGGCGTCCCGCAGGTCACCGACACCCTGGGCCTCCTCTACAACAAGGAGCTCTTCCAGAAGGCCGGCATCGACAAGGCGCCGGCCAACTGGCAGGAGGTCAAGGACGCCGCCCAGAAGATCAAGGAGAAGACGGGCGCCGAGGGCATCGGCCTCAACCCGGACAGCTACTACTCGCTGCCCTTCCTCTACGGCGAGAACAGCGACATGGTCGACGTCGCCAAGAAGAAGATCACCATCTCGGACGCGGCCTCCCTCAAGGGCATCGAGACCGCCGTCGACCTGGTGAAGTCCGGCGCCGCGCCCAAGCCCGCCGGCACCGACGGCTACAACGTCCTCAAGACGGACTTCAAGGCCGGCAAGCTGGCGATGCTGATCGACGGCCCCTGGGCGACCAAGGAGATCTTCGGCGGCGACGCCTACAAGTCCCGCGACAACCTGGGCATCGCGCCCATCCCGGCCGGCTCCACCGGCACCGCGGGCGCCCCGGTCGGCGGTCACAACCTCGTCGTCTACGCGGGCTCCAAGAACTTCGACGCCTCGTACCTGTTCGCCCGGTTCATGACCGAGAGCGCGCAGCAGGAGGGCGTCTCCAAGGACATCGGCGTGCTGCCGACCCGCAAGTCCGCCTACACCAAGGACGTGCTGGCCGACCCGGTGCGCGGCGCGTACTACCAGGCGCTGTCCAAGGCGCACCCGCGGCCGGCGATCCCGCAGGGCGGTGACCTGTTCACCGACTGGCTCCAGCACTACACCAAGATCATGACCCTGAAGGAGGACCCGAAGGCGGGTCTGGACGCCACGGCGAAGGCCTGGCAGTCCGCGCTCCTGAAGGACTACGGGATCCAGGAGTAGTCGCCGCATGGCCACCGTCATCGCCCGGACCAGGCGTTCCTTCACGACCCACTGGTACGCCTGGGCCATGGTCCTGCCCGTCGTCGTGGTGCTGGGGGTGCTCGTCGGCTATCCGCTGGGCCGGGGCATCTACCTCTCCTTCACCGACGCCAACGAGGCCAACGTGGGCCGCACCATCGGCGTCAACCACATCGCCTCCACCTACAGGTTCGTGGGGCTGGACAACTACTGGAAGGTGCTCTCCGGCCAGGAGGGCCACTTCTGGTCGAGGCTGAGCTGGACGGTGATCTGGACCGCGTCCTGCGTGTTCCTGCACTACACGATCGGGCTGGGCCTGGCGCTGCTGCTCAACCGCAAGGTGCGCTTCCGCGCGCTGTACCGGGTGCTGCTCGTGCTGCCCTGGGCGGTGCCGGCGTTCGTCGCCACCTTCTCGTGGCGGCTGATGTTCAACGAGAAGTACGGCGTCCTCAACGTCTTCCTGACGAAGCTGGGCCTGGACCCGGTCGACTGGCTGGGCGACAGCACCCTGCAGAAGGTGTCGGCAGTCGCGGTCAACGTCTGGCTGGGCGTGCCCTTCATGATGGTGGCCATCCTCGGCGGTCTGCAGTCCATCCCCGCCGAGTTGCACGAGGCGGCGGAGATGGACGGCGCCACGCCCTGGCAGCGCTTCCGGCACGTGACGCTGCCCGGGCTGCGGACGGTGAGCGGCACGGTGATCCTGCTGGGCGTCATCTGGACGTTCAACATGTTCCAGGTGATCTACCTGCTGGTCGGGCAGGGCGCGAGCTCGGAGAGCGAGATCCTGGTGACCTACTCCTACCGGCTCGCCTTCCAGGGCGTGCGCGACTACGCGGGGTCGGCCACGTACGGGATCCTCATCCTCTCGCTGCTGGTGGTCTTCGCCGCCTTCTACCGCCGGATGCTCAGCAGGCAGGAGGCCACGACGCGATGAGCACCACCACCCCCCGCCCGCGCGGGCAGCGCTCCCGGGGCGCCTCCCTCGCCCTGCACGCCGCCCTGATCGTGGCGTCCGCGATCTCGCTCTTCCCCGTGCTGTTCATCGTCTTCGTCTCGCTGCGCGGGCGCGACGGCTGGCAGGAGCCCACGAGGTTCGCCGGCTTCAGCCTCTCCAACTACCGCCACATCCTGAACGAGACGCAGTTCGCGACCTGGTTCGGCAACTCGGTGATCGTGGCGCTGGGCGCGACCGTGCTGGGCGTGCTGGTCGCGGCGAGCGCGGGCTACGCGATCTCGCGGATGCGCTTCCCCGGCCACCGGCCGCTGATGTGGACCTTCCTGGTGGTCCAGATGTTCCCGATGGCGGTGCTGATCGTGCCGCTGTACAACATCCTCGGCCAGCTGGAGCTGCTGGACTCCTACGGGGGTCTGATCCTCACCTACTGCTCGGTCTCGGTGCCGTTCTGCGCCTGGATGCTCAAGGGGTACTTCGACTCCATACCGGCCGAGATAGACGAGGCCGGCCGGATGGACGGGCTGACGCCCTTCGGCACCTTCTGGCGGCTCATCCTGCCGCTGGCCCGGCCCGGACTGGCCGTCACCGGCTTCTACGCCTTCATCACCGCGTGGGGCGAGGTCGCCTTCGCCAGCCAGTTCATGAGCAGCGAGGACCACTACACCCTCGCCGTCGGCCTGCAGACGTTCGTCGGCCAGCAGAAGGCCGAGTGGGGTCTGATGACGGCGGCGGCCGTGCTCATCACCGTTCCGGCCGGGCTTGTCTTCTTCCTCGCCCAGCGGCACCTCGTCGCCGGGCTGACGGCGGGCGGCACCAAGGGCTGACCCGGGACGGGCCCACCACCCGTCCCGCTCGCCCGCGCCCCGGCACACCACCGACTCGAACAGGACGTACATGACCCAGGACCTCGCGCCCTCCCTCCGCGACCAGGCCGCGGCCGTCTCCGCGCGCGCCGACGGCTGGTGGCGCAGCGCCGTCATCTACCAGGTGTACGTGCGCTCGTTCGCCGACAGCGACGGCGACGGCATCGGCGATCTGCGGGGGATCCGCGAGCGGCTGCCGTATCTGGCGGAGCTGGGCGTGGACGCCCTGTGGCTGACACCGTTCTACGCCTCCCCGCAGGCGGACGGCGGCTACGACGTGTCGGACTACCGGGCCGTGGACCCGCTGTTCGGGCAGCTGTCGGACGCGGACGACCTGGTGCGCGAGGCGCACCGGCTGGGGCTGAGGGTCATCGTCGACATCGTGCCCAACCACACCTCGGACCAGCACGCCTGGTTCCGGGCCGCGCTCGCGGACCGCCGGGGGGGAGCGGCCCGCGAGCGCTACCACTTCCGTCCCGGCCGGGGCGAGGGCGGCGAGCTGCCGCCGAACGACTGGGAGTCGGTCTTCGGCGGCCCGGCCTGGACCCGGACGACCGAGCCGGACGGCACGCCCGGCGAGTGGTACCTGCACCTCTTCGCCCCCGAGCAGCCCGATCTGAACTGGGACCACCCCGAGGTGCGGGCGGAGTTCGACTCCGTGCTGCGGTTCTGGCTGGACCTGGGCGTGGACGGCTTCCGTATCGACGTCGCGCACGGCATGGTCAAGGCCCCGGGGCTGCCCGACATCGGGCTGAGCGAGCAGGCCAAGCTGATCGGCGCGCAGGTGCTGCCGTTCTTCGACCAGGACGGGGTGCACGAGATCCACCGCACCTGGCGGCGGCTGCTGGACTCCTACGACGGCGAGCGCATCGGCGTGGCCGAGGCGTGGGCGCCGACGTCCGAGCGGCTCGCGCTGTACGTCCGGCCGGACGAGCTGCACCAGGCGTTCAACTTCCAGTTCCTCACCTGCGCGTGGGAGGCGGGGGCGATGCGGGAGGTCATCGAGGAGTCCCTCGCCGCGACCCGCTCGGTCGGCGCGCCCACCACGTGGGTGCTGTCCAACCATGACGTGGTGCGGCACACCACCCGTTACGGCGGCGGCGAGCAGGGGCTGCGGCGGGCCCGGGCCGCGGCGCTGCTGATGCTGGCGCTGCCCGGCTCGGCCTATGTCTACCAGGGCGAGGAGCTGGGCCTGCCGGAGGTGGTGGACCTGCCGGACGAGGTGCGCCAGGACCCGGCGTTCTTCCGCGGGGACGGCCAGGACGGCACCCGCGACGGCTGCCGGGTGCCGCTGCCGTGGTCGGGCGCCGAGGCGCCGTACGGATTCGGTCCGGGCGGCAGCTGGCTGCCGCAGCCGGCCGAGTGGGCCGGGCTGTCGGTGGAGGCGCAGTCGGGGGACCCGCGCTCGACGCTGGAGCTGTACCGCTCGGCGCTGGCGGTGCGGCGGGAGCTGCCGGGGCTGGGCGACGGCGAGATGCGCTGGCTGGACGCGCCGGACGGGGTGCTCGCGTTCTCCCGGCCGGGCTTCGTGTGCACGCTGAACACGCTGGGCGACGAGGTGGAACTGTCGGTGCCCGGCCGTCCCGTTCTCGCCTCGACCGCCCTTGAATTCCGTGGGGGAACGGTGGTTCTGCCCTCGGAATCATGTGTGTGGTGGGCAGTCTGACGTGCGACCGGTACAGTCCCGTGCTGTGACCGCCCGGCTAGCCGATATCGCAGCCCAGGCGGGTGTCAGCGAAGCAACCGTCAGCCGCGTCCTCAACGGGAAGCCGGGGGTAGCCGCCTCCACCCGCCAGTCCGTGCTGGCCGCGCTCGACGTCCTGGGCTACGAGCGGCCGGTGCGGCTGCGGCAGCGCAGCGCGGGACTGGTCGGACTGATCACCCCCGAGCTGGAGAACCCCATATTCCCGGCCTTCGCCCAGGTGATAGGGCAGGCGCTGACCCGGCAGGGGTTCACCCCCGTGCTGGCCACGCAGTCGCCGGGCGGCTCGACCGAGGACGAGCTGACCGAGATGCTGGTCGACCGGGGGGTCTCCGGCATCATCTTCGTCTCCGGGCTGCACGCCGACACCTCGGCGGACATGCAGCGCTACGAGCACCTGCGTGCCCAGGGGGTGCCGTTCGTGCTCATCAACGGTTTCTCGCCGAAGGTGCGGGCGCCGTTCGTCTCGCCCGACGACCGGGCGGCCGTCCGGCTCGCCGTCACCCATTTGGCCGCACTGGGACACCGGCGCATCGGACTGGCTCTCGGGCCCCGGCGGTATGTGCCGGTGCAGCGCAAGATCGAGGGCTTTCTGGCCAGTATGCGGGAGCAGTTCCAGATGGCCGCGGCGGAGGCCGAGGAGCTGGTCCAGCATTCGCTGTTCACTCTTGAGGGTGGTCAGGCGGCGGCCGCCGCGCTGCTGGAGCGGGGCTGCACGGCGGTGGTGTGCGCGAGCGACATGATGGCGCTCGGCGTGGTGCGCGCCGCCCGGCAGCACGGGCTCGAAGTCCCGCGCGACGTCTCGGTCGTGGGCTTCGACGACTCCCCGCTCATCGCCTTCACCGACCCGCCGCTGACCACGATCCGGCAGCCGGTGCAGTCGATGGGTCAGGCCGCCGTGCGGGCGCTGCTGGAGGAGATCGGCGGCACGCCGGCGCCGCACAGCGAGTTCGTCTTCCTGCCCGAACTCGTGGTCCGCGGCTCCACGGCCTCGGCCCCGGCGGCCCGTACGGACACCCCCGGCACGGCCCTCGGCGACGAGCCCGGGAGCGTCCGCGAAACCGGCTGAAAGCGGCGGAGAACAGACGGCGGGATGATCTGCGGACGGGCGGTATCTGGCAGACTCTTTCCCTATGGGTGAAGCGACAGTAAGGACCCTGGAAGGCCGGACGGCCGCCCCGCCACCCACGGAGGAGCGCGCGGACCGGTCGTCGGCGGACCGCCGTCCACGGCGCGCGCCGCGCGTTCCCCGCAGGCCCCGGTTGTGGTTCGAGGTACTGCTGATCGCGCTGAGTTACTGGACGTACTCCCTGGTGCGCAACGCCGTGCCCGAGCAGAGAGCAGCGGCGCTGCGCAACGCCGACTGGGTGTGGCAGACCGAGCAGTCCCTGCACATCGCGGTCGAGCACACGGTCAACCGGGCGGTGAACTCGGTGACCTGGCTGATCGTGGGTATGAACTACTATTACGCCACTTTGCACTTCGTCCTGACGATCGGCGTGCTGGTCTGGCTCTACCGCTGGCATCCGGGCCGTTACGCCGCAGCGCGGCTGGCGCTCTTCGCCACCACCGGTGTGGCCCTGCTCGGTTACTACCTGTTCCCGCTGGCTCCCCCACGGTTGATGAGCGGCGTCGGCTTCGTCGACACCGTCGTGGTGCACCACACCTGGGGTTCGATGGCCTCGGGCAACCTGGCGAACGTCTCGAACCAGTACGCGGCCATGCCGTCGATGCACATCGGCTGGTCGACGTGGTGCGGCGTCACCATCGCCATGCTGGCCCGGCCGGTGTGGGTGCGGGTGCTCGGCGTGCTGTACCCGGTGGCGACGCTGGCGGTCATCGTGTCGACCGCCAACCACTTCTGGCTGGACGCGGTGGGCGGGCTGCTCTGCCTGTCCTTCGGCTTCACCGTCTCCTGCGCGTGGTTCGGGGCCCTGCCGTACCGGCTCACCCGGCACGTGGCACGGCGCGGCGCGGCGCCGGCCACGCTTCAGGCCCCGTAGAACAGCTCTTCCACGACCGCCCGCGCGCGGCGCGTGGCGCGCCGGTAGTCGTCCAGCATCTCCCCGACGTGGCCCGG
The DNA here is from genome assembly GCF_040675635.1 of Streptomyces sp. NPDC049577. Taxonomy (NCBI): domain Bacteria; kingdom Bacillati; phylum Actinomycetota; class Actinomycetes; order Kitasatosporales; family Streptomycetaceae; genus Streptomyces; species Streptomyces sp. NPDC049577. The sequence goes on along the minus strand of NZ_JBFAPH010000042.1, from coordinate 2,992 downwards.
CTCGTAGCCCAGGTAGCGGCCGACGGCGGCCAGCTCCCGGGGTTCGCCCGGGAAGGTGTCGCCGGAGCGGCCGCGGACCAGCATCACGGCGTTGCGCACGCTGGTGGCCAGCACCCACGCCTCGTCCAGGATCCGGGCGTGGTCGGTGCAGACCAGCCCGGCCGCGCGGGCGGCGGCCAGCGCCTCGCGGGTGCGGGTCGTGCGCAGCCCGGGCTCGGCCCAGCCGTGCTGCATCTGCAACAGCTGCACGGTCCATTCGACGTCGGAGAGCCCGCCGCGGCCGAGTTTGGTGTGGGTGGTCGGGTCGGCGCCGCGCGGCAGCCGCTCGGCCTCCATGCGGGCCTTGAGGCGGCGGATCTCGCGCACCGCGTCGTCGCCCAGGCCCTCGACCGGGTAGCGCAGCGGGTCGATCAGATCGATGAACTCCCGGCCCAGCTCGGCATCGCCCGCGACCGGCTCGGCGCGCAGCAGCGCCTGGCTCTCCCAGACCAGCGACCAGCGCCGGTAGTAGGCGGCGTAGGAGGCGAGGGTGCGCACGATGGGCCCGGACTTGCCCTCGGGCCGCAGGTCGGCGTCGACGAGCAGGGGCGGGTCGGTGGTGGGAAGCTGGAGGAGCCGGCGCATCTCGCCGGCGACGGCGAAGGCGGCCTTGGAGGCCTCCTCGTCGCTCACGCCCTCCCGCGGCCGGTGCACGAACAGGACGTCCGCGTCGGAGCCGTAGCCCTGTTCGTGGCCGCCGAAGCGGCCCATGCCGATGACCGCGAAGCGGGTGGGCAGGGTGTCGCCCCACTGGGCCCGCACGGCGGCGCGCAGCGCGCCGGCGACGGTGGCGGCGTTGATGTCGGAGACGGCGTCCCCGACCGTCCGTACCCGCTCCCCCGGGTCGCTGACGACGGGCTCGCCGACCGGGCGGGAGCCGTTGCCGGGGCGGCCGTAGGCGCCGATGACGTCGGCGGCGGCCGTGCGGAACAGCTCGCGGCGCCGTACGCCGCGGACGGCCACGATGGCGGCCTCGGCGTCGTCGGCGCGGCCGACGGCGGCCAGCACCTCCTGCTCCAGGGCCTCGCGGCCGCGCGGGTGCAGGCCCTCGGGGTCGCCGAGCAGGGCGACCGCCTCGGGGGCGCGCAACAGCAGGTCGGGGGCGAGGCGGCCGGCGGACAGGACGCGGGCCAGGTTCTCGGCGGCGGCGCCCTCGTCGCGCAGCAGCCGCAGGTACCAGGGGGTCCTGCCGAGCGCGTCGGAGACCTTGTGGAAGTTCAGCAGCCCGGCGTCGGGGTCGGCGGAATCGGCGAACCAGCCCAGCAGCACGGGCAGCAGCGTACGCTGGATGGCCGCCTTGCGGCTGACGCCCGAGGCGAGGGCCTCCAGATGGCGCAGGGCGGCGGCCGGGTCGTGGTAGCCGAGGGCCTTCAGGCGCTGGCCGGCGGCCTTGGGACTGAGCCGGGTCTCGCCGGGTTCGAGCTGGGCGACGGCGTCCAGCAGCGGCCGGTAGAACAGCTTCTCGTGCAGCCGCCGCACCTCGCGGGCGTGCCGCCGCCACTCCTTGCCGAGCTCGGCGACGGGCTCGGTGCGGAAGCCCAGGGAGCGGCCGAGGCGGCGCAGATCGGCCTCGTCCTCCGGGACGAGGTGGGTGCGGCGCAGCCGGTGCAGCTGGATGCGGTGCTCCATGGTGCGCAGGAAGCGGTAGGCGGCGTCCAGGGCGGCGGCGTCCGCCCGGCCGACGTAGCCGCCGGCCGCGAGCGCGGCCAGCGCGCCGAGGGTGCCGGGCACGCGCAGCGTGGCGTCGCTGCGGCCGTGCACCAACTGGAGCAGCTGGACGGCGAATTCGACGTCGCGCAGGCCCCCGGGGCCCAGCTTGAGCTCGCGGTCGACCTGGGTGGCGGGGATGGCGGCGACGACGCGGCGGCGCATCTGCTGCACGTCGGCGACGAAGTTCTCGCGCTCGGCGGCCTGCCACACCAGGGGTGCGACGGCCTCCGTGTAGGCCCGACCCAGCTCCGGGTCGCCGGCGACCGGGCGGGCCTTGAGCAGGGCCTGGAACTCCCAGGTCTTGGCCCAGCGCTGGTAGTAGGCCAGGTGGCTGGTCAGGGTGCGGACGAGGGGGCCGTTGCGGCCCTCGGGGCGCAGATTGGCGTCGACGGGCCAGATGGTGCCCTCGGGGGTGACGTCCGAGCAGACGCGCATCATGCGGGAGGCGAGCCGGGTGGCGGCCTGCAGCGCGGGGGCCTCCGGTCCGCCGTCGGCGGCCTGCGCGACGAAGATGACGTCGACGTCGGAGACGTAGTTGAGCTCCTGGCCGCCGCACTTGCCCATGCCGATCACGGCGAGCCGGCAGGCGGCGGCGTCCTCGGGCCGCTCCGCGCGGGCGATGTCCAGCGCGGCCCGCAGGGTGGCGGTGGCCAGGTCGGCGAGTTCGGCGGCGGCCTGCGCGACGTCGGTGGTGCCGCTGATGTCCCGGGCGGCTATGGCCAGCAGGGAGCGCCGGTAGGCGGCGCGCAGCGCGTCCGAGGGCGTCAGCCCGGCCTCCCGCCCGCCCCGCATGGCCCCGGCCAGGGCGCGCTCGAACTCCTCCGTGTCCGGGTGCAGGTCGGCCGCCTCGAAGCCGTCGAGGGCGTGCCAGTCGCCCGGGTGGCGGGCGAGGTGGTCGCCGAGCGCCTCGGACGAGCCCAGCACGCCCAGCAGCCGGTCGCGCAGCGGCTTCGCGGCGACCAGGGTGTCCAGCAGGACCTGCCGCTCCCCCGCCGGCCCCTTCTCGTCCAGCGCCTCCGCGAGCCGCACCAGCGCGCCCAGCGCCTGGTCCGGATCGGCGGTGGCGGCCAGCGCGTCGAGCAGCACGGGGTCGGCGCGTACGGGTGCCAGCGCGGGGGCGTCCAGCAGCCGCTCGGCGGCGGCCGCGTCGGTGAAGCCGTGTCTCAGCAGTCGCGTGTACGTACTGCTGCGACGGCCCTCCGGCACGGTCATCGGACTCCCCTCGGCTGACGGGCGGGCGGGT
>NZ_JBFAPH010000041.1:0-28539 GCF_040675635.1 Streptomyces sp. NPDC049577 | reverse complement strand
CCGAAGGTGGCCTCGGCTGGGTCGTCGCGGTCCACTCCACGATCGTCCGTACCCACCAGCACGCCGCCGGGGCCCGTCAAAAGGGGCTCCGGCAGGTGGGCCGGCCGATCGTGCCCTCGGCCGCTCCCGAGGCGGGCTGACCACCAAGATCCACCTCGCGGCGGACAGCCACTGCGGGCCGTCGGCCTTCGTCCTCACGCCCGGCCAAGCCGGTGACGCACCCGCATGCGAGCAGGTCATGACCCGTATACGGGTGCCCCGGCGGATCGGCTCCCAGGATCACCCCCGACGCCGTCCTGGCCGACAAGGGCTACTCGTCCCGGGCGATCCGCCGCCATCTGCGACGACGCGGAATCCCGGCGGTGATCCCACAGCCTGCCGACCAGGCCGCCCATGGGAAGCGGCAGGGCAGCCGTGGCGGCCGCCGGCCGGCCTTCGACCGTGAGGTCTGCAAACAGCGAAACACCGGCGGACTGCCCGGCCGTTCCCTCAGCGGCAGCCAGATCGGCTTGCGACTACACAAGATCGGCATTCGGCCCCAAGGAGACCGGTCCACCGCCCTGTTCACCCTCGCCGACGAACTCCCCGCCGCGATCCTCGCCCGGATGCTCGGTGTCCACATCCAAGTCGCCGTCCAGTGGCCGAAGGCATCAGCCGGGGAAACTGGGCCGCATACGCCGCAGATGTCAGCCAACGTGTCTCGGAGAACCAATGAGACTGCCCGTAATCATCCACCATGCACGCCTCGGGGCAACGGAGTTCAAGGTCATCCGCCCTGCCCAGCCACTGCCCCACGCAGTACTCATCGACCACGACCGGCACCTGGGCGCCTACCTTGACGAGGACGCCGCACGCCGGATTGGCGGCCTATGGCTACTCGCCGCCACGTCACCGCGCGCGCTGATCCACCTGCCGATGCGCGGCAACCAGCCCCCCTCCCGCGAACTGCCGGAGGACGCGACACGCCGGCTCGATCTCGTGCTGCTCCATCACTCGCTGCAGTTTGCGCCGGCACGCTGGAAAGAGATCCGCAGCCGCCTCGGCCCAGGCCGTCCGCGGACCGTGACGCTGCGCGACTCAGGGCTCGAAAGCGATGCCGTGGTCGACCACGAGGCACGGCACTACCAGGAGAACCGGGACCTGTTTCACCAGCACCTCCACGCCGAGACCCTGTTCATGACCGGCAGTGCCAAGGTGTTCAGGGAGACCGCCTGGCACTTCCTCGACGTCGCTCGCAACGGGCCCGGCTACGTCCCCATCCACCCGAACTACCCGTACTTCTGCACAGAACTCCACTCCAACGACGGCATCCTCGGCGACGCGCGAGAGATCCACATCGAGTACTGCAACGAATGGGGCTCCTGATCCAACAGGCACAGGGGGGAGGCATTCGGGCAGTTCCAATACCCGACTCCACCATTGGCCGTCTACCCCACCGAGACCATCGAGGCCCACCGGGCCTTCATCACCCGCCGCCGCACCCTGCGCCCCGCCGAGGAGTACCGCGCCCCCACCGACGCGGAGTGGGAAGACTTCCTCGGCCACTTCGAACGCCGCAAGCTCTCCGTCGGCACCTGCGCCCGCGCATACGGAACCGCCTGCATCCACGAACACGCCTGTGTCCGCTGCTCCCTCCTACGGCCGGATCCGGCCCAGCGCGGCCGGCTCGCGGAGATCCGCGAGAACCTGCTGGATCGGATCGCCAAAGCCGAGCGTGAGGGGTGACTCGGCGAGATCGAAGGACTCCGTATCAGCCTCGCTGGCGCCGAATCCAAGATCGGTCAGATCGATGCGGCGGCATCGGGCGGGCCTGTCCGGTGAGCCGGAGACTGAACGCGTCGACCGCCCCGACTGCTGCGCCCTGCCGGACCCGGAAAACACCCGCGTGCTGTCCGTAAAGGGAGGCCGTGTCGACGAGATGTGGCACACGCCTCAATGCCCGCCCTCACTATCCAAGAAATCATGGGCGAGGAAGGGCACAAGCGGGTCCTGGAAGAGGAAGCCTGGGCCAAGGACGTCTTCCCCGACGCCCACGAGCGGCTCAAGCGCGCCGCCGCCGCAATACCGGCCGACGCTGCTGCACGGCCCTGGATCGCGGCCCTGACCGAGTTGGTCCAGGCGCAGGCCGACACCACCGGTTTCGTCCCGCTGCCTCGCTGGGCGCAAATCCGAAAGCCCGCCGCAACGTCCGCGACTACGAGCGCCTGCCCGAACACGCCGAAGCCCACCTCACCTGGGCACTGATCACCCTGATGACCCGGCGCCCGGCCCGCGACGGCCGACCCCGCACCGACGGCTGGGATAGGAAGCAGCCCCAGAGCAACTGACACGTGCCACCCGCTCGGGGGCTGCTTCCCACCGTGCTTCGCGGCCAGCCCCCGGCCGATCGCGACGCGTCAGAGCCCTGAGTCGTTAGGGGGCCGACGCGGCTTACCTGTTCCGGGCCCGGCCGGGCCCGGCACAGCCACTACTGGTCTGCTTGAGGGTGGGGATGATTCCTCAACGAGATCGTCAGGTCACGTGCACGGTACGTCGATGGTGTACGTGCGCTGGCCGGAGTCGATGGCCTGGTTATCGCCCCAGTACGGGCCGACCTGGTGGAACGTCATGGAGACGCTGTACGAGCCGCAGCCGTTGAGGACGGCGGGGGAGCCGCCGCTGGCCGAACCGTTGAGGGAGGTCTGCTTGACCTGGGGGACGGAGTAGTTCCCCGACTGGCCGCTCTTGCTCAGGGTGCCACTGGCGGTCCAGTTGGCGGGGTAGCTGCTGCTGGCGGAGTACCAGGAGCCGCCATAGTAGTACTGCGTGTTGGTGTTGTTGACCCGCACTTCGTTGCCGCCGGACCCGAATCGCAGGCACACCTGCGCCTCGGCGTAGGTGTACTGGCCCGATCCGTAGAAGCTCTCCTTCGCGGCGCAGTAATCGCCCGAGGGCGCGGCGGCGCGGTGCTCGGCTGCCGTGGCGGTGGTGCCGGTGGCGAGACCGGACAGTGCCAGGAGGGCGACGGCCAGGCCGGCTCCGATTCTGCGCGCGGGGAGCCCGCCCGGGGTGACAGGTACGGTGCCTTGCGAGTGGGGCGTTACTGGTGTGGTGCGTCGTGAAAGCCGCATGAGCCGCCTCCTGCTTCGCATGCCGCCCCCTGGGTTGCGGGGTGCGTCCAGAACAGCAGGGACGGCAGCGGCATAGCGTCGCTATCCACATGATTCACCTATGAGGGTGGCTAAGGCCGTTGACGCGGCTGGGGGTGACCCGAGCTGTCACCTCACCGCCGCAGGCAAAGCCTCCTCACCGCTGCCGGCCTCAAGCGGTTTTCCAACACGCTGTCAGGCGAGGTTGCTGACGGCGCCGTGGAATAGCAACGCTAACCGGGCCAGGGCCCTGGCCCGGCCGGCTACACCGTGCCCTCGCTGCGCTCCACAGGGCAGTGCCGCCGCGCCGGGTCGATCCGGCCATCGCTCAGGCCCAGGACCGTCTTGGATTCTTGAGGACTTTCCGGATGGGGCGTCGCTGTCGCCCCTGACCCCTGGGACGAGTCGGGCCGCTCAGCGATGTTGGCCGCCACGACCATGAGCACCACGGTGATGGCGATTGCCCACGGGGGCAGGATCTCGGGGCACAGCGGCCCGACGTAGGGGATCGGTGTGATCAGGCGGCGCGCTGTGGTCCGTGAGCGCGTTCCGCACGCCGGTATCCGTAACTTCCTGGCGGGTGTCATGGCCTTGGTCCGCCTTCCCTTTCCGTATTCCTCGTTCTCCGTCTCCTGTCAGGACACCAGAGGGGAAGCGGTCCCGCAGGGCTCACGAGGGGGGCTCACGGATCGCAGCATGCGCCGACGCCAACGCCCCTTCATTAGGCTGGAGTTAAGGCGAAGGCCAACCTGGAACGGAGCGTTGGGGTTATGGCGGAGGGAAGAGCCTCCGGCCGCGGAGCCAATGTCCATCTGGACAAGCTGATCGGGGAGTCCGGCATCAGCCACAAGCGGCTGGCGCACCGGCTGAACGAGCTCTGCTCGGCCGAGGGCATCGCCAGCGAATACACGCACACCTCCGTGGCCAACTGGTCCCGCCGGGGGATGCAGCCGAGGTGGCCGGTGCCCCAGCACATCTGCACAGCGCTCGCCGAACGCCTCGGGCGCCCCGTGAGCTTGGCCGACATCGGCATGGAGTCAGCACAAAACGGTCACGCGATCGGCCTGGCATTTCCGCGAGACCAGCGGCAGGCACTCACCGAGGCAGCTTTGTATTGGAGCACCGTGAACCGACGTAACTTCCTGGCAGCGGTTCCCTTCGCCGCCTTTGCGTTCTCCGAGCCGGTGACCCGCTGGCTGGTCAGCCCCACCGAGCCCATGAAACCCTCACCGGGGGAGTCCCTCCTCGGGCGCGCGCACATCGAGGAGCTCCGCGCGGCGGCCGACAACGCACGGACGTGGGACTCGCGGTTCGGTGGGGCCTTGTGGAAGTCTCGTTCACTCACCGAGTACCTGAATGAGCGCGTCACGCCGCTGCTGAGCGCCCGGTACTCGGAGCGGGATGGCCGTGACCTGTTCTCCGTGACCGCCGAGATGGCCCGCCTCGCCGGTTGGACGGCATTTGACGCCGGTCAGCACCAGACCGCGCAGCGCCACTACATCCAGGCCCTGCGGCTGGCCAAGGCCGCAGGCGACATCCACCTGGGCTCCTACATCCTGGCCACCATGGCCATGCAAGCGCTGATGCGCGGGTTCCCCTCACAAGCCGTCGACATGGCCCAGGGAGCCTACGAGCGGGTACCGGCCGCCGACCCCCGAGTGCTCGGATTCGCCAAACTGATCGAGGCACGCGCGCACGCGCGGGACGGAGACGCACGCTCAGCCTGCGCCTGCCTCGCCACCGCCGAGCAACTCCAGGAACGCGCGCAGACCGAAGGCGTGGAAGAACGCCCCTGGATCGACTTCTTCACCCGACAGCGCATTGTCACGGATGCCACAGAAATCTTCCGCGACCTGGGACGCCCTAAGTCCGCCTTCGCCTGGCACGCTCTGGGAGCAATGCCCGGGGACGCGTTCGCCAGGTCCAGGGGCGTCCGGCTATCCGTCCTGGCCACGGCCCACGCTCAGCAGGGGAACCTGGATGCGGCCCTGTCTCTCGGAGAGGAATCGCTCCGGCTCTTCTGCCGGCTCCAGACCGCGCGCGGCCTCGACTACGTCAAGATCTTTACCAGCGCACTCGGCCCCTGGCGCCGCGAACGCTCGGTGGTGGCCTACATGAGCCAGGTCAGGGCATTGGCATCCGACCTCCCTGCGTAGGCGTCAAGATCAAACCCTTAACGCGGTGGGAAGGCGAGCCGGCGCGTGTGCTGGACCTCACTCCCTGAACACCTGTTGTGCGGTCGGGCTCCGGGGGCGGAAGCCGCCCACGCCTGTGTTCGGGGTGACGCCACGGGCGTGCTCGGGCCTCCGAGCCGGGATGGGCTCGTGAGGGCGCGCCGGTCGTGGAGATCGTTGCGGTTGCGCCCGCGAACGCCGCGATGGCGCGGCGGGGGGGCACGACCGGAGGAAGTGCGGTTTGGCGGCCTTGTGTCGCCGAGCAGCTATTTCCGACGGTTGAGGGATCGCGCCTGATCGTATGTACCACTGGCCCCAAGTCCGGTCTACCTCCTCGTCCTCAGCGGGGGCCAGTTGCCATTGGCCGATCCAGATGCGCCAGGCGAACGTCATGGTGAACAGGCCCAGGGTGAACACGGCGCTCCACAGCAACCAGGCCGGCAGACAGGGAGGCGGTCGCCAGGAATCGCTGGCTCGGTGTCAGGTTGAGCTGAGGCACGACAGCTGTCACCAAGGCAGGCTTGTTGTCACCGGGAGCGCCGGACAGGAGTGCTGGCCGGCTGGTGAAGCGAAGGTTGACCGTTTGCCGTCGAAGGCCCACGGGCCCTGAACCGTCTCGGGCGCAGAGGAGACCCTTGCTGCACCTCGAAAAGATCATCCCATCTGCGCCTTGAGGTGGTCGATCACCTCGTTGAACTCCTTCGTCGGCGAGAAATCGACGTACTCGCAGTCCTCAAGGGCTTCCGGCGCATGCCCTGGCGGCCAGTAGAACGCCTGCCCGGCCTCATAGATCTCGTCCCCGTCCGCAGTCCGCATCTTCAGCCGCCCCTTGATCAGGTATCCCCAGTGAGGGCACTGGCACAGGTTGCCTGGCAAACCCGTGAGGGCCGGCGCCATATCCGCGCCCTTGGGGAACCGCACGAATGCAGCGGACATGTCGCCTCCGACTTCCTGGAGGCGCAATTCCACACCACCGCCTTCGATCACCACAGGGGCCTCGGTTCGCGTCGTCGCCGTCATGGCTGCCTCCTCGTTGGGGTTCGCCGGAGCCGAGGAAATGAAACGTCGGCCTCTTCAGCAGGCTAGGCATGACGACTGCGGTGCGCGACATGGGAGGGGCTGAGGTGACCGCCTGGAAGCCCTCCCCGCTCAGCAGCCAACCTCAGGTGCTGTCACAGGACACCGGCCACCGGCGGGGGAGCTCCGGCGATTGGTGGAGTGCCGGAGCCGGTGACACCAACCCTGCTTCGCGGGCTGCTGGTGGCAAGACGAGCGCCGACCTGGTGAAAACCACCGTGCTTCGCCAGATCGATGTCGCAGGTCAGCAGGGGCTGATGGTGACAGCTATCGCGCTTCGGATCACAGGTTGAGCCGAAGCGCGATAGGCGTCACAAAGGCGCACTTAATGTCACCAAGATGGAGCGAATTCGCAGCCCGGTACTCCCCGGCTTGTTTCTCACGGCACGCTCGACGGTCAGGAGCTCAGTTGTCCATAGAGCGTCACCCCGGGCGATCATTGAAGAGAGAAATGATCGCTGCGGCGCTCGGTAGGTGAGGAACGTGATCGTTACCGGTGTGCTGGCCGATGCCAATGAGAATCTGAGGACCGCCGCTATGGTCCTCAGCACAGTTGTCGTGATTGTCGCCCTAATGGCCTCACGCAAGGCCCTGTCGCGGGCCAGAGCGGCCGAACGCCACGCCTCGTATTCCAAAGACGTAAAGATTGCGTTGAGCTGGCACACAGCACCCGGCAAACCGGTAGAACCTGCCACAGAGGAATTTCTCGCCGATGTTGTCGACGGGAGGCGAGCACGCAGTGTGGGCTAGCGATCCCTTCCCCCGTGCGTATGCTTCGCCCCGTGTTTGCGGTTGAGCATGTAGCAACCTCCCCGACCGCTCCAGCAGCCCGCGACACCCTTCGAACCCGCGTTCTGGAATGGATTGATCGCCGCGGTCTGCGTCGGCGCGTCGTGGTCACCGTGGTCTTCGTCTGGCGTGTCGCGCAGCATGGCGGCGAGTTGGTGAAGCTGAAGCAGCGCCACACGTACCGCCTGGACTTCGTACGCCGTCCCCGAATTGACTGGGTATTTACCCGAAATTTTTCTGGGGCTATCAGAATAGATTTTAAGGAATTGCCTCCCAAATACCCCCGGCGTCTGCCCGGAAGAGGCAGATTCGCGGCCAAAGTCGGCGCGCCGCCAGCCAGGCCATATTGGCTCAAGGGGTGCTTCTCGGGGCAACTCCGCGCCATAATGGAATTTCTCGTATTTGTAGAGGGAGGGTCGCAGTTCGGTCGCGCTGGAGGCAAGGGAGCGACACAGCGGTGGTGACAACAAGGTTAAAAGTCGCTGATGGTGACAAGCGGGGTGCCTTCTTAGCGACAACTAGCGTGCCACACACCGCGCTATCGGCCAGGCCGACCAGCCACACCGGTGACGGGTAGCGCGCTTCGGCACACAGGTGAGAACGCCGACGCGGGCGGCAAGTCCCCGTAGTTCGCTGGTGGTGCGTCCAGAGACCAGCTGTCCGGAAACGAGGGAATTCACCGCGGGGCGGGCGTGGCGCTCTTCGGGGGCATGGTGCCCGGCGGCCAGGAGGGCGCGGATGCACTCATCTCGGCGGTTCCACCGGCCGAAGGCGGTGGTGATGTCGGCGTAGTAGCGGGCGCGGCGCTCGGTGCTGCACAGGCTCCCGAGCGCTACCGCCTTCGCGGCGGCGAGCGCGGCCGCGGGGTCGCCGCCGGAGTTCTCCGCGGCGATGAGGTGGAGCTGGACGGTGGTGGGGGCTGAAGCCGCCGCCGTGGTCCCGCAGCACGGCGGCGGGGCCGAGCTGCCGGGCGATGGCCGCCGCCTCGGCGGTCAGCTCGCGCACCCCTGTGGGTCGCCGGCGCGGGCAGCGGTGTAGGCAGCGGACTGGATCAGCAGGCCTCGCTGGGCTGCCAGCTCCGATTGCCCGCCATGGAGAGTGGGGTGGTCGGCGGCCGTCAGGGCGATGAAGAGTGCCTGCGAAATCCCCGCGACCCACCCGCTCGCGCCTTCGCCGTCACCGGCATGGGTGCGCATCCACCCCCTGGCCGCCGCCCTCGCCCACACCCAGCTCACTCGTCCGGAGGAGGACCTGACAGGGCGTCAGGCAGTTGCAGCCCGAATGTGCGTGGCGCTGGACGGCGTACCCGGCATCCACGTACCGGAACTACCGGTCGCGGCGCGGGCATCTCGGTACGCGCCGCCGCTGCGCTACGAGCCGGCCGAGCTCGGCGGGCTGCCAATCGAGCGGTTCCTCTACGCAGTCCACGCGGGGCGCTATACAGGCCGACCGGCCGGCATCGACCTGCCCGCTGCACACCCATCCACTGTTCCGGACCCCCGGGCCCTGCTGCCTGGCTACGCTGACCGCCAGGACGCCTCCGCCGACGGCTTCCCGGTGGCCGAGTAGTACACGCCACGACGTTCAAGCTGCCGGTGTGGAGCGTTGCGGACGACATCCGCCTCGCCGACGCCTACACCACCGCCATCACCAAAGTCGCAACCCACGCGAAGGACCTGTCGTGACCCCTTCCACCGTCACCCCCGACTTTCTGGACGACCTCACCCGCACGGCAGCACACGACCGCATCGAGAAGGCCGTCGTCGGCGCCGTCATCGCCGACTCGGACGGCCGGGTGCTGCTGCTGCACCGTCCGGCCGACGACTACCTCGGCGGGCTGTGGGAGCTTCCCTCAGGCGGGGTCGAACCAGGCGAGACGCTCATCGAGGCTCTGCGGCGGGAGGTCGCCGAGGAGACCGGTCTGACCGTGGCCGAGGTCGGCAACTACCTTGGCCACTTTGACTACCGCTCCGGCTCGGGACGCCGCACCCGGCAGTACAACTTCACCGCCACCGCCATCGAGCAGACGGTGCAGCCCAGCGAGCACGACGCCTACCAGTGGGCCGATGACGCCCAACACAGCCGGGTCTCCAGCGCCGTCCAGGCCATCCTGGGCACCTGGCGCAAGACGGCGACCTGACCGCCCCTGCACTCAGGTCGAGCCCCAGCCGCACCGCCCTCCGGCGGCTTCTGCCGTGGCGCGGGCCTTCGGATGCGCGCCGTGGGCGGCGAGCTGGCCGCGCGCCGGATGGAGACGGTCTGCCGCCTCCATCCCGACAACCGGGCCACGCCAGTCCACGGCATGCTGCTCGGCTTCAAAAGCACCCGGCACCCCCTACTCCCTCCGCCAGGCCGAAGCATGGCAGCTGCTGGGCTACCTGTTGCTCGACACCGACGACCGCTACCGCATCGACTCCCTCGCCCTCTACCGCACCCGCTCCGCAGCCCCGGCCGCCTGGCCCGCCGACGAGCGTGGTGTCGATGACGGTCCAGATGCTGCACGACCTGCGCCTGCGGCCCGGCCTGTCCTATCTGGAGCTGGGGGCCGGACCGGGGTACTCAACGGCCCTGACCGCCCGCGTACTCGGGGCCGGACGGGTCACGGCCGTCGAGCGCGACGCGGCAACCCTCCGGAAACCAGAGGGACGAGCGGAGCGTTGGTGGTGCTCTCCTTGGACTCTGCGGCCGCGGACGTCCTGGACGGCTCCTTCCGGAAGGTCATCCGCGCTCCGGCAGGGCCGTGGGCTTCCGCGCTTCCCACACGCCGATGAGGAAGTGGCCGGCGCGTGCCGCTTCGCACAGGGCGAGAGTGCCCCGGAGCATGAAGCGGAGGAGGGGCGTGATCTCCTCACTGCCGGCCATGGCGTTCACCTCGTCCAGGATCTTCCAGACGGGCTCCAGGTCGCCTTCCCCGGCCGCGTTGCTCACCCGTACCTCGGTGAAACCGGCAGTGCGCAGCTGGTCGGTCAGTTCGCGTGGCGAGGACAGGTGCGACAGGCCGTGGTAGCGGCAAATGGGCTCGATGAAGCGGTTGGTCTCCTCGGCCGACAGGCCCTCCCGGGCCAGCCAGTCGTAGCCGAGGGTGACCCCACCGGGTTTCAGGACGCGTGCGATCTCCGTGTGCACCCGGGTCTTGTCCGGTACGTGGCAGATCGCCTGGAAGCTGTAGGCGACATCGAAGGTGGAGGCGGGGAACGGCATGCTCCTCGCGTCGCCCTCGACGAATGTGGTGCGCTCGGCCAGGCCGGCTTCCCCGGCCTTCTCGCGGGCCTGCCGCACGCGCAGGGCACTGAGGTCCAGGCCCGTGACGTGGGCGCCGGAGTGGGCCGCGATCGTCCGCGCGGGTCCGCCCACGCCGCTGCCGACGTCGAGCGCCCTCATGCCCGGGCGGAGGCCCGCGCGGTCGGCCAGGCGGCGTTCCACCGCTCGCTGCGCCTCCTGGAGCGTGGCCTCCCCGTTGAAGGGCGGAAAGTGGTGGGACTCGCCCCACCCGGCGCAGTAGATGTCGTTCACCAGCCCGTAGTACGTGGCCACCAATTCCACGAAGTTGGCGTCCCGGGTGACGCGATCGGCCGCTAGTTCCGCGAGCCGGGAAACCTGCTGGAGGTCGCTCGTCATGGCTGGCGTTCCTTCTCGGTGAGTGACGGGAGGCGCACTTCGGCCGGCACACGACGAGCGACGTCCGCCCCGGCAGGGGCCCTCCGTCGTGTGACCGGGGGAACCGTACAGGGTCTTCCGCGACGGCCGCAGGCGCATGGGGCCCGGCAGTCGGCCCTTCCCTCTCAAGGGTTACATCGGTGGCCGGCGGAGTCTCCCGGGTCGTCCCCTCGATACGGTTTCCGGCGCGTAGGTGTGCTCGTGGCGTCCAGTAGTGACCGAGGTGCGCGTGGCGGTCGTCGTCGTTGTGGCCTTTGTGGGCCTGTTGTTCGTCGCTTCGCGGGTGGTTCCCGGCCCCGTCGAGCAGGGAGCCGAAGGAGCCGGAGGCGTCCGCGCGCGGTACCGCCTGAACGGGCTGAGACTCTTCCTCGCGGCCGCACTGGCGGCCGCGGCGGCATGGATCCGGTTTCCCGCGGCGCTGACCTATCCCGCCCGCCATGCAGGCGAGTTGTTCGTCGCCGCCAACGCCTTCGCCTTCGTCCTGGCGACGGTCCTCCACGTATGCGGCCGGCGCCGGCACCCCGGCGCGCGCGGGGCGGGGCCGCTGAGGGGGCTCGTCGACTACATCCGCGGTGTGGAACTGAACCCGCAGTGGTGGGGCGTCGACCTCAAGATGTTCTCGTACCGCCCTTCACTGATCGGCCTGTTCCTCATCAACGTCTCGTTCCTGGCCACGCAGTACCTGGACCAGGGTTCGGTCACCGCCAGGATGGCGCTCTACCAGGCGTTCTTCTTCCTCTACATCGCGAACTACTTCCAGTTCGAGGGAGGAATGCTCCACACCTGGGACATCCTCGCCGAGAGATTCGGATGGATGCTGGTCTGGGGCGACTATGTCCTCGTCCCTTTCTTCTACAGCCTGCCGGGGCGCACCCTGGCCGGGATGCGAGAGCCGCTTCCGCCCGGGTCGGCCGTGGCGTGTGCGGCGCTTTTTCTCGGTGGGTTCTGGCTGTTCCGAGGGGCCAATGAGCAGAAGCACCGGTTCAGGAGAGGACGCCTGCGCAGCGTCTGGGGACACCCGGTGGAAACGGTCGGCGGGAGCCTGCTGGTCTCCGGCTTCTGGGGGATCGGCAGAAAGCTCAACTACACGGGTGAGTTCCTGCTCTACGTCAGCTGGACGGCACTGTGCGGCACCGAGTCCGTCGTCCCCTACACGGTGCTGCTGTTCCTTGCCGTGCTCTTCGCGCACCGGGCCCACCGCGACGACCGGCGTTGCCGCGCCAAGTACGGCCCGCTGTGGGAGGAGTACTGCCGGCGGGCCCGGTTCCGCATGATTCCCTTTCTCTACTGACCTCTTCACTCCGGTTCTCTCCGGGTGCTCCCCGGGTTCTCTCCCGGCCCCCGCACGCGGTACCTATACGTGCGGGCCGAAGAGGGCCACTCCGCGTGCCGATCGCCGCGGGGGAAGGCCGACATGGGAGCCGCTCATCCACAGCAGCCACCCCGTGAGCCCCGCGATGGTCGATGCCAGACGGAGCATGTCGTCACCGGGGCTTCGGAGAGTGGAGACCACGGCATCGCCCGCGATGCCGGCCACGACGCGGCACAAAGCGCTCCTGCGGTGGTCCTGCAGTCCCAGCAGTCTCATGGTGCGGGTGCGCCCCTGGGGGTCGGTGCGCCACAGGCCGAGCAACGAGCGGCGCAGTGCGAGGGTGGCGGGATCCGTGCCGGTCAGTACGCGGTGCACGGCGGCGGCCACGCGCTCGGGGGTGCGGGACCGCAGGGTGCGGCTGCGCCGGTAGCCTGCGGGACCGGCATGCGCGCCGAGGCATTCCGCGTCGAGGAGCGCACAGGTCAGCCCCTGTGCCGCCAGGGGATGCCCGTGGCCGGCGGCGTCACCGACCAGCGCGACGCGGCCCCGCCCGAAGAAGTCCCTGCGGAGGAACCGGCTGGCGGACCACTGGACGTTGCCCTCCCGCAGTTGCCCTCGGAAGGAGCGTGCCAGGTCGCCTGGCAGGTGCGGGGCGTAACCCCGCTCCAAGTAGGCGCCGACCCGGGCCGGGCCGGGCCGCCCGAGGGGGACGTCCAAGCACAGGCGGACCTCGTCGTCGCCGATGCGGTAGGCGAGCGCCGGCCCGGGCCCGCCGAGGAAGATGTGCCCACGGTGCTCGGCCGGCAGGCTCACGCCCCTGAGGACGAGCCCTGCGGTGTGGGAGAGGGTTACGGGAGGACCGGCGTCCGGACAGATCGCTCGCCGGACGGCCGAACTGCGGCCGTCCGCACCGACGATCAACCCCGTGACGATGCGGCCGGCGTCGGTGACGACCTCGCCGTTCTCCGACGCGCCCAGCACACGCCGGCGCAGCAGTACGGCCCCGGCGGTGTCCCGCAGCAGGGCCTGGAGGTGTCCGACCAGCAGGTGGTGTGGCGCGGTGACGGCGGTGCCCGCCCCGTAGGACAGCTCGACCGGTGTCTCGGCGTCACCCGGGTGCAGGAAGAAGCCGCCGTTCCTGATGAACCGGGGACCATCCAGGTTGACGCCCAGTCGTTCCAGCGCCGCCACGCCCGCGGGGTGCAGCCACTCTCCTGAGAAGTGGCCGCGGCGGTCGGCCTGTGGCTCGAGAAGCCGCACGTGGGCACCGTTCCGGACAAGCGCCAGGGCAGCGGCGCAGCCGGCGGGTCCGCCTCCGGCCACCACCGCGTCTGTGACCTTCATCAGCCTGCGTTCCCTCTCTGGAGTGCGGGACGGGGCGTTTGACATACCAGAGCGCACTCATAAAGTGCTATCGCCTGCACGGTGAGTGACGGGGTTCGGTCGTCACGCGGCGAGCCGGCATGTCATCGCCCCGGCCGGGGCGCGGGGCAGGGAGAAGGAGCAGGGCGTGATCCTTGTGACGGGAGGCAGCGGACACCTCGGTGCCAATCTTGTCCGGCGCCTCGTGGCCGACGGCCACCAGGTCCGCGTCCTGGTGCACGACCCCCTCTCCGCCGCGAAGGCGTTGACGGGCCTCCCCGTGCGGAGGGCCATGGGGGACCTGCGGGACCGGAGGGCCGTGGCCGCAGCGGTGGACGGCTGTGACCGGATCTTCCACTGCGCGGCGAGGATCTCCACCTCGGCCCGTGGGGCTCCCGGCATCTACGGGGTCAATGTGATCGGTACCCGTCATGTGCTGGACGCCGCGCGCCGGACCGGGGTGCGGCGGGTGGTGGTCACCGGATCGTTCAGCGCGACGGGCGGTCCACCGGGCAGGCCGAGCACCGAGGAGGATCCCCACTATCCCTTCGCGGACCACACCCCGTACACGCGCAGCAAGGTGCTCGTCGAGCACGAGTGCCACCGGGCCGCCGCGCAGGGCCTCGACGTCGTGGTGGCCGTCTCCACGGCCATCATCGGCCCGCACGACTACCGTCCCTCCCGCATGGGCCGCCTGCTGCTGGACTTCGCTCATGGCAGGCTGCTGGCCTACGTGCCCGGCGGTTTCGAGTTCGTCTCCGTCCAGGACCTCGTGGAGGGACATCTGCTGGCCATGGACCGCGGCAGGCCGGGCCGCAAATACCTGCTGTCCACGGAGTTCCGCACCGTGGACGAGATGATGGGCCTGTACAGCCAGGTCACCGGGCAGCCCACGCCGCGGTTGCGTCTGCCCGCTCCCGTCATGGCCGTGCTCGCCCGGCTGGCAGAGGGCCCGCGGGGGGTGTTGGCCCCGGACCGCGAGGCGCGCTTCACCCCGGCCGCGGTCCGCTTCCTCCGTTCGCACCGGCGCGCCGACTGCTCCCTGAGCCGAGGTGAACTGGGGTATCGGCCGACCGGCATCGCCCAGGCGGTCGAGCGCGCCTACCGCTGCTTCGTCGACCGGGGCCTGGTGGAGCGGCGCCGTCGCCCGTACCCCGTGGCGAAGGCGGCGGTCCATGACGCCATGGACGCCGCCGGCACCGGGAGCCCGCGATGACCGCCACCGAAGCCGCGGGCACCGTACCGGCGTACGTCCCGCGGCTCCCCGGTGGCCACCTGCCGTGGCTGGGCCCGGTGCGTGCCTTCGGCCGCGACCCCGTGGGACTCCTGCGTGCCGCACGCGAGCGGGTGGGAAACGCCTTCCACTTCCCGCTGTTGGGCCAGGAGGTGCACTTCGCGTGCGGGCCGCGGGCGCACGCCGCCTTCTTCGGCGCGGACGAGACAGTGCTCAGCGCCCGGGAGGCCTACCGTTTCATGACGCCGGTCCTCGGGCAGGGCATTGCCTACGACGCCGAGCCGGCGGAGATGGAGCAGCAGATCGGGCACCTGCTGCCCGCGCTCGGCTCCCGCAGGCTGGAAGCACACGCGCGCGTCATGGAGGAGGAGTCCGAGGCGCACGTCGCCCGCTGGGCGGACGCGGGCGAGATCGACCTGCTCGCCGAGCTGAACCGGCTCACCGTCTCCATCGCCGCGCGATGCCTGGTCGGCGACGGGTTCCACCGGCGCATGGGGCCGGGACTGGCCACCCTCTACCACGACCTCGAGAGCGGCATCCGGCTGGCCGGCGTGCTCAGCCCCAAGGCACCGCTGCCTGCCTTCCGGCGCCGTGACCGCGCCCGAGCGGCCATCGCCTCCGCCATCGCCGAGGTGATCGCCGAACGGCGCGCGGCACCCGGGCGGGCCACCGGCCACCAGGACGTGCTGGCCACCCTCCTTCAGGCACGTGACGACCGGGGCAGACGGCTGCCCGACGAGACGGTGACCGGCATTCTCCTCACCATGATCTTCGCTGGCCAGCACACCAGCGCCGTGCTCGCCACGTGGACGGGCCTGCTGCTGCTGCGCCATCCCCGCCACCTCGACGCGGTCACGGCCGAACAGTTCGAGGTGCTCGGCCCGCAGGGGCACGTCACACCACAGGCGCTGCGCCGCATGGACCTGCTGGAGCGCTGCGTGCGCGAGGCCGAGCGGCTGCACCCGCCCCTGACGGTACTGATGCGCAAGGCCCTGCGGGACCTCACGCTCGACGGATACCCCGTGAAGGCCGGCAGCCTCGTCATGGTGTCCCCCGCCGTGGCGCACCGGATGCCCGACGTCTTCCGCGAGCCGGACCACTTCGACCCCTCGCGCTATCTACCGCCCCGCTGCGAGCACCGGCCGCCGTACAGCCTCATCGGCTTCGGTGGCGGCAAGCGCCGCTGCGTGGGCCTTGCCTTCGCCTACCAGCAGGTCAAGACGGTCTGGAGCGTACTGCTGCGCCGGGTCG
The DNA here is from genome assembly GCF_040675635.1 of Streptomyces sp. NPDC049577. NCBI lineage: Bacteria > Bacillati > Actinomycetota > Actinomycetes > Kitasatosporales > Streptomycetaceae > Streptomyces > Streptomyces sp. NPDC049577. The sequence goes on along the minus strand of NZ_JBFAPH010000041.1, from coordinate 12,555 downwards.
AGCTGACCTCGACGGGCGGCGAACACCGCCCCGACTACTCGACCTTCGTCGCCGCCCCCGGGCTGCCGCGCTCCGTCCGCTACCGCAAACTCCCTCCCGAGACAGGGAACACCAGTGATCCGTGATCGCTCCCGCACCGATGAGGTCCCCGCGCACCGGCACGGTGGCCCACCCGCCTTCGCCGAGGCCCGCGGCAAGCGGGCGAAGGTACGGGCCGCCGGGATGGACCCGGACTACTGGTACCCCATCGAGTACGACGCGGCTCTCAAGCCGGGCAGGACGCTGGCCACGCGGTTCTGGGGGCAGCCCATCGTCGTCTACCGGGGCACGGACGGCACCCTGCGCGCCCTGGAGGACCGCTGTGCCCACCGCCAGCTCCCACTGTCCGGCGGCGAGGTCAACGGGTGCCACCTCACCTGCACTTATCACGGCTGGACCTACGACGGCGACGGCAAGGTCGTCCACTACGCCCACGACCTCTTCGGCCGCGCCGAGCCAGAGGTGAAGATCACGAGCTATCCGGTCACCAGCCGCCACGGCATCATCTGGATCTTTCCCGGCGACCCCGCCTCGGCCGCCGCCCGCACCCCTCCGGACATCCCGGAACTGACCGGCAGCAGGTCGTGGTCCCGGCTGGACGCCTCCTTCGTCTGGAACGCCCATCACTCGATGGTCATCGACAACGTGAGCGACTTCAGCCACGCCTACCTGCACCGCAAGTACCGCCCGTTCTGGGACGCGAAGCTGACCCGGCTCGAAGCCGCCGGCGACACCGTGCGCCTGTCCTACGACACCCGCATCGGCGGCGGGCCGGTGTCCGGGCGGTTCGTCGACCGCCGGCGCGTCGACACCACCTCCATCGACCTGGCCTTCCAGTACCCCTACCAGCGGTCCGACACCGGCGGCTCCATCAAGCACTGGTGCTTCGTGCTGCCCATGGACCGGCGCACCACCCGGGTCTTCTTCCTCTTCTACTTCGACGCGCTCAAGATCCCCGGCACGCACCGGAAGGTACCGCGCGCCCTCATGGGCACCCTGCTGCGCCTGGCCGCGCCCCTCACCGTCGAGCCCCTGCTGCGCCAGGACGGCGACGCCGTGGAGGCGGAACAGCGCGGCTGGGAGCTCCACCACACCGAAGCCATCATCGAGCTCAACCCCGCCGTCGGCCTGTTCCAGGACCTCACCATCCGCAAGTGGCAGGAATTCCTTGACCGGAACCGCGAACGAGCCCGTCCCTCCCGCATCGCCGTCCTCGACGGAGAACCCCTCCACAGCCGTTCCGGATCCGCGGGAGGCGCATCGCCGCGCGCTTGACCACCTGTGCTCCCGTCAACGGGACGATGGCAGCTGGGAGGGGGAGATGGTCTGGAACAGCATGATCCTCTCGCAGTACGTCATCGTCCGCCGGCTCGTGGGCCGGCCGGTGCCGAAGTCGGAGCGTCCGGACATCGTGCGGCACTACGCCGCCACGGTCACTCCCGAAGGCGGCTGGCGGCAGCATCCCGACTCCGGTCCCTCCCTCTACTGCACCACCCTTGCCTACATCGCCCTGCGTCTCCTCGGCCACAGCGCCGAGGAGACACTGTGCTCGCGGGCGGGCGCCTGGCTGCGCGCGCAGCCAGGCGGGGTGGCGGCCATCCCGACCTGGGGCAAACTGTGGCTGGCCTTGACCGGCCTGTACGACTACCGCGCGGTCAACCCGATACCGCCCGAGATCTTCCTGCTGCCCCGCCTCGCGCCCTTCCATCCCGACCGCCTGTACTGCCACACCCGTACCTTCTACCAGGCCATGGCATATCTGTACGGCGCGCGCGTACAGGGAGACCTCGGCGAGCTGGGCCGGGCCCTGCAACGGGAACTGCACGGCGATCACTGGCCGAGCCCGGCGGACCGTGCCCGGCTGGGCGCCGACGCGCTCGTACCGCCCGGACGACTCCTGCGCACCGTCTTCACCGTGCTCGGCGGGTACGAGCGCGCGCCGCTGACCGGTCCCCGCCGAAGGGCTCTCGACCGCTGTCTGCGACGTGTCCGGCACGAGCAGGAAGTGACCGGACAGGCGGGCATCTCACCGGTCAGCTCCCTTCTCAATATTCTCGTGCTGCACGCGGCGGGGGCGGACCGGGACGAGATCGACCGGGCACTCGCCGGTGTGGAGGTCTGGCGCTGGCACGACGCCGTGTACGGCATCCGGTACGCGGGAGCCCGCTCCCACACGTGGGACACCGCGTTCGCCGTCGAGGCGCTGCTGGCGGGGATGCCCGGGGGAAGGGGCGAGGAGGCCCGGCGACACGCCGCCCTCCGGTCGGCCTGCGCCTTCCTGACCGGAGCACAGCTGGCCGAGGAGGTTTGCGACCCGCGCGTCACGGCCAGGGAACCCGCCTTGGGCGGCTGGTGCTTCTCGGACGGCGCCCACCGCTGGCCGGTCAGCGACTGCACGGCTGAAGCGGCCGCCGCGCTGCTGCACGCCGCCCGCGCCGTTCCCGGCGCACCGGTTCCCGACCGGGAGCGGCTGGCCGAGGCGGCGCGGTTCCTGCTGCGCAGGCAGAACCGCGACGGTGGCTTCGGCAGCTACGAGCCCCGGCGCGGCCCCCGGCTGCTGGAACGTCTCAATCCTGCCGAGATGTTCACCCACTGCGTGGTGGAGGACTCCTACATCGAGTGCACGGGTTCGGCGCTGGTCGCCCTGGCCGAACTCGCCGCACGTCTGCCCGATCGGACGGCCCGACGGTCCGCGGGAGCGCGCCGCCGCGCCGTACGCTTCCTGCTGCGCGCGCAGTCGGCCGACGGCTCGTGGCCCGCGGCATGGGGCGTCAACCGGATCTACGGCACGCTGTTCGCCGTTCGGGGGCTGCGCGCCGTGGGCGTGCCTGCCGCGCATCCGGCGCTGGCACGGGCGGCCCGGTGGCTGGAGTCCGTCCAGCGAGCCGACGGCGGCTGGTCGGAGGATCACCGCGGGTGTCTGGAGCAGCGCTACGTCGAGGGCGAGCGCAGCCAGCCGGTCCAGACGGCCTGGGCACTGCTGGCGCTCTCGGAGCTCCGCCCGCCGACGGCCGGCTCGATCGGCAGGGGAGTGCGCTGGCTGTGCGCGCACCAGTCGCCGGACGGGACCTGGCGGCAGGAGACGGCGGCCGGGGTCTTCTTCGGCACGGCCATGCTCGACTACCGCCTCTATGCCGCCTACTTCCCGCTGTGGGCCCTGGGAAGGCTTCGCCCGGCGGCAGGGAGGGAGCCCTCGTGACCGTGCGGTCCCGGACGACGGCCCGGGCGCTCCGCCCGCAATTGCCCGGGAAGGACCGCCTCACCCTTTCCTTCCTCGGCTTCTCGCTCGTCCTGGCCTTCTCCTTGGAGCTGTACTTCATCCTGCACTTCCGCACCATCCGTACGCGGAAGGATCCCTTCGCCACCCTCTTCGCCCTCTACGGGGCCGGTGACCGGACGTACTACGGAGAAGGGGACGTCTATCTGCCCTTTGCCCTGGAGACGCTGAACGTGTGTGTCACCCAGGTTCTCAATCTGGCCCTGATCGGGGCCGTGCTGCGCGGCAGCCGCTGGCGGTACCCGTTGCAGTTGACGGTGGCGTCCTATCTTTCCTACTCCGTCGTCCTGTACTTCTGGCACGCGCACGCCGCTGGATACCCGGCCATGCCCGAGCACGACGCGTGGGGTTACTTCATCTTCTACGCTCCCAACCTGCCGTGGCTGCTCGGCAATCTCTGGATGGGCGCCGAGGCCTTCGGAGAACTGGGACACCTGGCCGGCCGGGGCGGCTCACAGAGTCCGCCGCTGGGCAAGAGCGCCCAGGACCACGGTCACGTTCCGGGCATACGTGCCGTCCGGCAAGGGTGCGACGGCCGAGGCCCGGAGGCTGTCCACGGCGTAGGACAAGGGCATGAGGTCCGAGAGGCAGCACAAAGGGCGTGCCATGGAATGACGGGGGGCGAACAGGCCGCACAACAGGGCCTGCGGGAAGACCAGGACGGGGAAGTACTGCATGGCCTGCATCTCCGTACGGGCGAAGGCACCGGCGAGCAGGCCGAGTCCCAGCCCGAAGAGCGCGGTCGCGGTGGCGGCCAGGACCACGGGCCACAAGGGGCCCTTGATGCGCAGGCCCAGCCAGGCAGTGGAGACCCGGACGGTCAGCGCCGTCGACGGCAGGACGGCGACGGCGACGGCGTAGGCCGAGGCGTAGCCGAAGTAGAGGTCGACCTTGCGCGGGGCGACCAGCATCAGACGTTCGAGGACACCTGACGACCGCTCGCGCAGAGTGCTGATGGCGGCCTGGGAGAACACGAGGGGCAGGGGGAAGACCCCCAGCAGCGCGGGGGCGGACTGCTGGAACGACTCGCGTGAGGCCAGGCCGACCCCTCAGACACTAAGCTTGTTCCTTATGGTGCAGCGCGGTTTCGTTGGCGGGGTAGCTGCGATCGGACCGATCCGTTCTGGTCGCGTTCGATCAGCGTGGCGGGTCTCTTGACGGTTTTGCCCACGTCGTGGCGGGTGGCCTTGTGCCGGTTCGGGACACCGGGCGGTCTACCCGGCCCCGGCCGGGTCGGTTTGGGTGCGCGGGCCGGACTGGGCAAGTGCGGTCGGATGTTCCTGAACCCCCGGCGGACACGGGCCGGGGTCAACGCGGTGCCGGGGCGGGTGCGCTTCTCCCAGGGCCGGTGCTGGTCGACGACGAGCGGGCTGGCCAGGCGGAGCTGGGTGTGCGCACCACGACGAGCCAGGTTCAGCGGTCCGCGGCCTCCGGGGAGCGGAACCTGGGGCGGGTCCAGCCCAGGGCCTGCTTGAACAGGCGGAGCGTGTGCTCCAGGTCGAATCTTCGCAGGTAGCAGGACCAGATGAAGTCAACATCGGCGGGGTCGGCGCCGGTGGCGGAGGACCACAGCCAGACCGACGGTGCGTTGCGGTCGCCGGGCAGGTGGTCAACTTTCAGGCGGAGCGGTGGGTGAGCCGGGGATGGACCCGGTCCCACGCCTTCGCCTCGGCCTTGCCGTAGCGGGCGGTGTCGTGGACGGTGGCGACCGTGGGCTCGGGCCAGGTGGCCGGGTCTGCGAGGCGGAACTCGGGTCCGTGCTTCGGCGGTCGGCCGCCGGCGGGGTAGGCCGCGGCGTACTGGGCCCAGGTCGGTGCCGGGCAGCGCAGCCAGTAGGCACGGTCGGGGTCCTGGTCGACGATGGCGTCGAAGCCGTGGCGGGTGAGCCAGGCGGCGACGGCCGGGTGATGGCTTCGGCTGCGCGCGGTGACGCTATGCGGGGGCCTGCGGCCCTGTCCGTTATCCACTTCGCTGAGGAGTCGATCACGGTGAGCGGGCAGAAGGCGGCCCTTACGTGATCGCCCGGACCACCTCCCGCACGACCACTGTCGGATCCCAGCCCCGGGAGCGGCTGCGGACCGAGCATGAAACACGCGTGCGCCGGCCGGCACCCTGTCGTGGGCAGCGGCCGGCGCAAGCATCTGAGCCTACGGTTCTTCGGGCATCTCCTGCCTCGCGAGCTCCAGTTTCTTCGTCAGCTCCTCGCCGTCGAAGCCGGGGATGTCTCCGCTCGTCTCCCAGTCGATGTCGGGTGACTGCTGGAACTGCGGGTCGGGCTGGGCCGCGGGTGGGATGTGCTCGGCGACGGCGTCGAGCGGGAAGTTGGCACTGGCGTAGTGCGGGAACTGGTACGTCGGTAGGTCGTCGGTCACAGGGCTGCCGTCGGCCCGGTACGGTGCCAGCTGGTGGGTCGCGACCCACAGAACGCCCGAGGACCGAGGCTTGGTGACCAGGCCGTGCGTCGTGGTCTTCAGTTCGAGGGAGGCCACCGACGTGCGCCGCTCGTAGCCGACCTCGCGGGTGACGCTGCTGTTGACCTCCGCCGACAACCCCTTGAAGGAGATACCGGCCGAGGCGGAGACCACGATCGTGGTCTTCTCGAAGTAGAACTCGCTGGCGGAGGCGCTAAGGCCGGTGGTCACGCTCTCCTCGTCGGGGACCGTGCTGTTGCCGTGCCGGTTGTCCCTGAAGATCGCGACGTTGTAGGCAACGCGGCGGTGCAGCCGGTAGAACGGGCTGTTGGCGACCTTCCACTCCAGGTCGCGGTGGTCGTCCCTGACGCCGGTGAACGGCACGCGCACGATCCGGTCGGTGACCACCACCGGACTCGTCGGACGGTCGTACGAGGTCAGGGGAGGCGGTGACGGGTTGGGCTGCTTCTCCACGCCGGCCGGCACGTCCAGGATCCAGCTCGTCGCCGTCGGTGCCGGAGTGCTGTAGTTGTTGACGGTGGTGACCGTGTTGGGCGGGATCAGCAGGCGCTCGGTGGAGTCCTCCACGACCGGCGGGACGTCGACCCGCCAGATGGCCACGTCCCCGGCGTTGCCGCCGGTCCCCTGGTCCTTCCAGACCTGTTGGCGCAGCTCCGCGCGGCGCACGTAGGTGTGACCGCCGAGCGCTCCCTGCTTGACGCACCAGATCGCGTTCAGCGGCGGCTTGCGGTTCCAGTCCGCCGCCCACACGTCCCCCAGGGCCACGTACCCGGCGGGCGGGATCGGCCGCCACACCGACCCGTAGAGCGCCGCCCCGGTGTTGCTGTCGTACCACAGCCGCTGGTAGTCCACCGGGTTGGCCACCACCCCCGAGTTCGGGTTGACCGGTGCGATCATCAGCCGGGGCTCCTTGCCGTAACGCCCGAAGTTGGCGTCCGACAGTGCGTCGATCCACGACCCGTAGTGACGGGCGTAGGACCCCAGCGCCCGGAACTGGGGGCCGCTACCGTTTCCGCGTGTGGCCAGCCAGACGTTCACGTCCCCGTGCGGCCGCGGCTTGGGCCCCACGGCGGCCGAGGACCAGAAGAAGCCGTTCGTGTTGCTGGTGTCCAGGTTGTAGGCCAGGTAGAGCTCTCCGAACCTCTCGTACCACGCGGGCATCGATCGTGTCCCTTCGGTCGGCCGAGATCCTGCATATGACAGCGACCTAGCATCGGCCCGCTCACGCGCTGCCGTCGACAGGGCGCGATCCGCAGCAGCCCGGAACCGGCCACGAACCCCTGGCACCTCAGGCGTCTCCCCCGAGCGAGCGGAACCCCGAAGCACGCCCGCCGGAACCGCTGGTCGGCCGGCTCCCGGTACCGGGCCGAGAAGTTGCAGGACCCGATCCAGTTCAGCTAGGGCGAGCTGTCCCCGATTCCGTACTCGTCCAACCAGTCGTCCAGAGCAGTGATATCGACCATCACGTCCGTCCTCGACTGCGGCAGGCTGAGCTCACGCCGGGTGAAGTACATCCGCCAACCCAGCACGCCAGGATCTCTTGATCTGGATCGCACCGCTGGAACGTGGCAAGGACATGTCCGAAACCGCCTAAGATTTTTTCCTTTGGTCCGGCTTGATCGTCGACGTCTGGCCGTTCGCTCGTTCGGGTGATTGCCCGGCGTGGGGGGCGGGCTTCTTCGTGATCCTGAACTCGACGAGAAGCAGGTGTTCACGGAGAAGGCCGCGGTGGTCAGTGTGATGCAGCCGGTGGGCGGGCGCGAGGCGTTCGCGGAACTGTCACGCTTCCGGGCGGGCTTGTACGGATGCCTGGCCCGCCGGGCGGACGCCTTCTTCGAACTCACCGACGCGCTGCTGTGCGCGGACGGGCCCGCGCGGACACCGGTCGAGCTGTCGCTGACGGCTGAGCACCGGCGCGGCTACGGCTCCCTCTATGCCGCGCTGAACAACGGCCGTCTCGACGCCGACCGGCTCCGTGACCTGCTGGTCTCGCTGCCGCTGCCCAGGTTCGACGGGCGGATCGTGCTCACGGTCGACGTCTCGCCGTGGCTGCGACCGGATGCCGCCTGCTCGCCGGAGCGGCTGTTCTGCCTGGTCCACGGCCGCAACGGCCGTTCATCAGACCATGTGGTGCCGGGCTGGCCGTACTCGTTCGTCGCCGCGCTCACCCCGGACCGGACCTCGTGGACACAGGTCCTGGACACAGTCCGCCTCGGACCCGCCGACGACACGGCAGTGGTGACCGCCCGCCAGCTGCGGGCCGTGGTCGAGCGCTTGATCACGGCCGGGCAGTGGCGGGTGGGCGACAGGAAGATCCTGATCGTGATGGATGCCGGCTACGACCCGATGCGCCTGGCGCACGTCCTGTCCGATCTGCCGGTCGAGGTGGCCGGACGCCTGCGCTCGGACCGGGTCCTGCGGCTCGCGAAGCCGGCCTACGTCTACGACCCCAAAGGCGGCCGACCGCCGAAGCACGGGCCCCGGTTCAAGCTCGCCGACCCCGCCACATGGCCCCAGCCCACCGTGCTGACCAGGAACGACACCGCGCGCTACGGCAAGGCCGAGACCCAGGCATGGGACCGGGTCCACCCCTTGCTGACCCACCGCTCCGCGTGGATCGACGACAACGGGGAGCTTCCCCTGGTCGAGGGCACCCTGCTCCACCTGAAGGTCGACCACCTCCCCGGCGACCGCGACGCGCCACCCATCTGGCTGTGGTCCTCCGCCATCGGCGCCGACGCCGAGCACGTCGACTTCGTGTGGTCGTGCTACCTGCGGCGTTTCGACCTCGAGCACACGTTCCGCCTGTTCAAGCAGACGCTCGGCTGGGCCAGGCCGCGGCTGCGGAGCCCGGAGGCGGCGGACCGGTGGACCTGGCTGATCATCGCGGCGCACACCCAGCTCCGTCTCGCGCTCCCGCTCGCCGTGGACCAGCGCAAGCCCTGGGAGAAGACCAGCCGGCCCGGCACCACGCTCACCCCGACCCGTGTCCGCCGCGGGTTCAGGAATATCCGACCGCACCTTGGCAGTCCGGCCCGTGCGCCCAAACCGTCCAGGCCAGGCCCCGGACGGCCCCCAGGCATCCCGAACCGGCACCGGCCAGCCCGCCATGACGTGGGTAAAACCGTCAAGCGACCCGAGACGCTGATCGAACGCGACCGAAACAGACCGCAGCGATCACAGCCTCAATACAGAGAGTGACCACCCGATGTAAAGGAACAAGCTAAGAGCGTGTTGGGAATCCCCCTGGTCGAGGGGGGTGACGGTGCTGGATGCTGTTGGTCGTGGCGTCTGGAGGGGCCGGTCCGCGGTGCTGTCGCGAGTGCTTTGATCCGCTGCTGCCGGGGATGTCGAAGACGGCGTTGTTCTGTTCGTCGCGGTGCAGATCGCGGCGGTGGCGGAGGCTGCGGCGGGCCCGTGAGCGGGTGATCGCGATGAAGCTGGGCGAGCAGGCTCGGTGCCCGGTGTGCGGGCGGCGCGCGGCAGGCTTCGCGGGATGGCGTTACCGAAACGCCGTAGGCGAACGCCGCACCCGCCTCTCCCCTCTCGCCGCTCTCGTCTGTTTTGCACGGGTGAGCGGGCGCTGGTGGGGCGCTTCGAGCGCGGGTGTTGTACCTCTGGCTCGCGATGATGCGCGGGGTTCACTCTGGCCGGGAACCGGTGCCGGGTAATCCGATTTACCCACCACGGCCGGTGGTGGGCCCGGTGTCCGGGGGGAGATGGTGATCACTCGTGTCGAGCGGATCGGGAACGTCACGCTGGAGCGTTTCGAGGAGCTCGTCGCGAAGGTGAAGGAGCTGATCAAGCAGGTCACCCGGGCCCAGTTCGCGCTGGGTGACATCGCGCTGGAGATCGAGCCGATGCGGCCGGTGGGCGGGGCGATGCCCAACGGGGTGGACGACCTGTTCACCGTCGAGGAGTCGCTGGGCTGGTTCGCCGACGAGATCGGGGTCGCGCTGCCCACGGTGCTGGACTGGCGCTACACGGCCAACCGGTGACCGGCCGGCAAGCGCCGGGAGGAGGTGTCCTTCACCGTCCACCGCATCCTGGCCACCATCCCCAATGACGCGGAGCGGTGGGCGGCGATCGAGGACGCGCCGTTCAACCAGCGCACCGGCCGCCGGCAGTGGACACCAGACGCGGCGAAACGCCTGGTGGGGCAGCGGGTGGACCGGCCGGTGACGGTGGAGGAGAAGGTCGCCGCCGTCACCGACCTGACCAAGGACGAAGAGGTGGCCGCTCTGGTGGCGTCCGACCTGCTGCGGCGCCCGGCGGTGGCCCAGCAGGTCGCGCCTGAGCACAGGCTGCGGGTGGTGGCCGAGCTGACGAGGGACGAGACGGTGGCCCAGGAGCTGACGCGGGATCTGCTGCGGCGGCCGTCGGTCGCCAGGGAGGCGATGCGGGACGACACCGCGCGGATGGTCGTCAACCGGGCCCAGTTCGACAACTCCGAGGCCGCCCGCGAGCGGGTCCGTGACCGTGTCCCGGCCGTCCGCAAGATCGAGCACATCATCGAATACCTCGACCTCGTCGGGTCGTGTCACCAGTTCGTGGCTACGCTGGGCCGGCTGGTCCCCAGGCTGCGGGGCCAGGAGTTCAGCGACGACGAGCGCGAGCACGTCCGCCGCGGCATCACCAAGGTCCGCACGGCCGCCGACTGGCTGGAAGCGGCGATGGCCCGGGGGAACTTCACCCTCGACGAGCAGCTCGTCCAGCTCCTCAAGGGTGAGTGACCGTGGCCGGCGAGGCCCGGCCGGTCGCCGAACACTACGGCGACCTGGTCCGGGCGGCATTGATCGAAGCCCGCCCCGCCGGCTACATGTTCTCGGACGAGCCGGCGGACTGGATCGAGTACGAGAAGAAGCAGTTCCGCATCATCCTCGGCCGGCTGACCCGGTGATCACGGGGACGCTCGACCCGCACCTGGCCCGCCACCCCGAAGACGAGTGGGCCCGCTTGGCCGCCGCCCAGCTCACCGGCGTCCGCGCGTCCTTGAACCAGCTCGCCACAGCCTAGGCCGACCCGGCATGCCCCCGCCCTCGCGCCGTCGCTATCCCTCCGACAATGTGTACAGCGCGGTGGAGGAGCATACGATCCACTTCCACCAGATCCAGCGTGGCACCGCCGACCGCGTCCGGATCCGGCGGGTGAACGAGCGTCCGCACCACCACTACCCCGATTGGGTGAGCAGCCCCTGGCCCGGTGTCTGCCAGCGCCAGCTGCCGTTGGGTCCCTCAAACCGGCGCAGGGAAGGGGTGACGGGTGGGTTCCCGGAGCGGCGCTGCTCGGCCGTGTCGCGTGTTTCCGCCAGGCCTGGCGGGGGAGGATCTTGCGGTCATACCCAGGGAAGGGACACAGGCGATGGCGAGTGGCACGGTGAAGTGGTTCGACGCGGAGAAGGGCTTCGGTTTCATTGAGCAGGACAACGGTCCGGAGGTGTTTGTGCACTTCTCGGCGATTCAGGCCCAGGGGTACAGGTCTTTGGAGGAGAACCAGCGGGTCGAGTTCGAGGTTGTTCAAGGCCCCAAGGGCCCGCAGGCCGACCAGGTCCGGGTAGTGGGCTGACCACCTGCCGTCACGGCCGGCCTCCGCCATGCAGATCAGCGCATCTTCGGCGTGGGTCCGTCGTTGAGGCAGGCATGAAGATCGAGCCCGTTGCTTCCGCCGTGCTTGCCGGTGCTGCTCTTCTCGCGACCGCCGTTCCCGCCTCGGCGGAGGAAAGGCCCAGGTCCGACCTCAGTAACTCTGGCATCCTCCAGGCCGTCCAGGGCCTCACAGATACGGATGACGCATCCTTTTTCTCCACGTTCGGGAGAAACCCGGGAGTCGTCGGGACGGTACCGAAGTCGGCCGCTCAGAGGTTCGTGGACAATGTGACGGCGCCAGGGCCCGAGTCGTGACCGCACCAAAATCCGGGCGTCGGCGGGGCTCCCTGTGGCTCTCGCCGACGCCGCACACCGTGAAGCATGCGATCGGTGCAGTCGGATCGGGGCGATAGGAGCCATCAAGGCTCGATGGCATCGATCAAAGCCTCGCTGACACGGGACATGGATTTCCAGCGCCAGCGAAGTTTGAGCACGTGCCAGCAGACCTTGATCGCTTAATTTGAACCTGAGCGCCGACAACCAAGCTCTGTTCCACGCCCCCTTCCACCCCGCCCGACAGACCTGCTCTCCCTGCCCGCGGCCGGGAGAGCAGGCAGGGAACGCGGCTTGGCCGGGTGCACCAAGGCAGCTCAAACGTCGGTGGCACGCGCTCAACCCTCGCTGTCACAGAACAATGGTCCGCCGCTCGGGCCGGATCCCGTGGGAGGCGCTGCGCGTCGACACTGAGATCACCGCCGTGCCCTGACCGGGGCGCCGATGCCCTTCGGCCTCACACGGCTTCTACGGTCTCGTGCTGCTGGCCGCCCAGGAAGCGGCGCAGGACCCCGCGGAGCCTGCTGCGCGGTGCTGCAGGCTCCGGTTCGGCCGGGCCGGCGGAATGGTGGGCGGGTAGGACGGCGGCGGGGGAGTCGGCGGCTGGGCAGCAGGTGCCGGTGGGGCCGGCTGGGCTGGGGCAGGAGAGCTGGCCTGCTCGGTTGTCTTGCCGGGCGTGGGCTGCTGGGCCAGCGGCTGCTCGGCCTGCGACTGGGCGATGCCCACGACGACCTCGGGGGCGTTCGATGGTTTCTCCGGTTGGGGAGTGACGGGCGGCTCTCGAGGGCAGCATTCCCGACGCGCCCTGCCACTTGCCGTCCGGGCCGCTGTAGCGGACCTGGGCCGCGGTGGCCCCGTCGTCCGGCAGCCCGGCCAGGGCCCGGCGCAG
>NZ_JBFAPH010000040.1:0-28949 GCF_040675635.1 Streptomyces sp. NPDC049577 | reverse complement strand
CGAGACGGGCGATGGGCAGGATCTTGCTGGCGTGCACGATGGCCGAGTCCAGGCCGGCCTTGACGCACTCGTCGAGGAAGACGGAGTTCAGCACCGATGCCCTGGGTGATCACGTGGTGCGGCACCTGGTCGATGTCGCCCTCGAAGAAGCGCGCGTTGTCGACGCGGGTCTGCTCGGTGAGCGTCTTGATGCGGGTGCGGGAGGCCAGCGAGGAGCACGGCTCGTTGAAGCCGATGTGCCCGTCGGTGCCGATGCCGAGCAGCTGGAGGTCCACGCCGCCCGCCCGGGCGAGCGCGCGGTCGTACGCCTCGCAGGCCGCCTGGAGGTCCCCGGCGGTGCCGTCGGGGCCCATGAAGGACTCCTCGGTCAGGCCGAGGGGCCGGACGACCTGGCGCAGGACCACCGAGCGGTAGGACTCGGGGTGGTCGGCCGGCAGGCCGACGTACTCGTCGAGCTGGCAGACGCGGGCGCGCGAGGCGTTCACGGCGCCCGAGCGGACCTTAGCGGACAGGGCCTCGTAGACGGGCAGCGGTGTCGAGCCCGTGGCCACCCCGAGCAGCGCGTCGGGCTTACGGCGCAGCAGGGCCGCCATGGCCTCCGCGATGAGCTCGCCGCCTGCCTTGGCGTCCGGGACGATGACAACTTCCACGCTGGGCCTGCCGATCTGGAGAGGGTGGTGGTATAGACCAATTTACCGCCCCGGGGCCCGGTCCTCAAAAGGGCGGCGTACGCGGAGGGACATCAGCACAGGGGCGACCCCGGGCCGCGGCGCCCGGCACCGGGACCCTCAGCCCGGCCGGCACCGCGGCCCGCGGCCGGACGCAGTGGTCAGGGAAAAGCGCGCCCGGCCCGGCTCCGCCTCCCGTGCGGAGAAGGCGGAAGCGCCGCTCGTTCATTGTGGACTAGACCATTCGCCGCTGTCCACGGCCGCGCACGGACGGCCCGTCCCGGGCGCGGGTAGGCTCACGAGCGTGCCCTCCATGAACGACCTCGTACGTCAGCACACCGACCTGGACGACTCGGACCTCGAGTGGCTCCATCTGCTGGTCTCGGAGTGGCAGCTGCTCTCCGACCTGTCCTTCGCCGACCTGGTCCTGTGGGTGCCCACGCTGGACGGGACGCGCTACGTCTCCGTCGCCCAGATGCGCCCCAACACCGGGCCGACCTCGTACCAGAACGACATGGTCGGCCACATGGTGCCGCGCGGCCGCCGGCCCATGCTGGACGCCGCCCTCGACGAGGGGCGGATCGTCCGCGAGGGCGACCCGGAGTGGCGCGAGGAGGTCCCGGTGCGCGTGGAGTCCATCCCGGTCCGCCGGGAAGGGCGCGTGCTGGGCGTCATCGCCCGCAACACGAACCTGCTGACGGTCCGCACGCCCAGCCGGCTGGAGCTCACCTATCTGCAGAGCGCCTCCGACCTGGCCCAGATGATCGCCGCCGGCACCTTCCCCTTCCCGGGGCAGCAGGTCGACATGGACGCCTCACCGCGCGCCGGCGACGGACTGATCCGGCTGGACGCCGAGGGCGTCGTCCAGTACGCCAGCCCCAACGCCCTGTCCGCCTACCACCGGCTCGGCCTGGCCGCCGACCTCGTGGGCCACCACCTGGGGCGGACCACCGCCGAACTGGCACCGCCGCACGGCCCGGTCGACGAGAGCCTGGCCCGGCTCGCCAGCGGGCGGGCGCCCCGCGAGTTCGAGGTCGAGGCCAACGGCGGGGTCATCCAGCTGCGCGCCATCCCGCTCAAGCCCAAGGGCGGCCACATCGGTTCGCTCGTCCTGCTGCGCGACGTCACCGAACTGCGCCGCCGCGAGCGCGAGTTGATCACCAAGGACGCGACCATCCGGGAGATCCACCACCGGGTGAAGAACAACCTCCAGACGGTCGCCGCGCTGCTGCGGCTCCAGGCCCGGCGGATCTCCTCGCCCGAGGGCCGCGAGGCGCTGGAGGAGGCCGTGCGCCGTGTCGGGTCGATCGCGATCGTCCACGAGACGCTGTCGCAGAACCTCGACGAGCGGGTGGAGTTCGACGAGATCGCCGACCGGGTGCTGGCCATGGTCGCCGAGATCTCGCCGGGCCGCGTCACGACCCGCCGCACCGGCCGCTTCGGCATACTCGACGCCGAGGTCGCCACCCCGCTGTCGATGGTGCTGACGGAACTGCTGCAGAACGCCCTGGAACACGGCTTCGGACCGGGGGAGCAGGGCACGGTCGAGGTCACCACCGTGCGCGGCGGCAGCCGGGCCGACGCACGGCTCCTGATCTCGGTGCAGGACGACGGGCGCGGACTGCCCGCCGGATTCGACCCCCAGCGCGCCGGAAATCTCGGACTGCAGATCGTCCGGACCCTGGTGGAGGGCGAGTTGGGCGGAAGCTTCGACATGCTGCCGGGCGCCGAGCGCGGAACACGTGTCGTTCTCGACATTCCCGTGCGCGCGGAGAAGCCGTAGGAATCCACAAGGTCCCCGTGAATTGTTCCGTGTACACAGCACTGAGCCCCGGACCTGAAATTCAGGTCCGGGGCTCACAGCTTGTGTGCGTGCACTGTGCACGGCGGGGTACTGCGCGCTGCGGCTCGGGGGCCGAGGGGCGTCGTCAGGCGGTCGCGTTGCGCGCCCGGTTGCGGGCGGCGCGGCGCTTCATGGCGCGGCGCTCGTCCTCGCTGAGGCCACCCCAGACGCCGGAGTCCTGGCCGGACTCGAGCGCCCACTGCAGGCACTGCTCCATCACGGGGCAGCGGCGGCAGACGGCCTTGGCTTCCTCGATCTGCAGCAGCGCAGGACCGGTGTTGCCGATGGGGAAGAACAGCTCCGGGTCTTCCTCGCGGCAAACGGCGTTGTGACGCCAGTCCATGGCTGCTCCATCTCCTCGTAATGCGGCTACGTGTGGTACGTGCTTGTGAATGTGAACGCTTTCACGAATCCCCCCGCACGGGAAGGGCCGACGCCCGGTCGAAACCGGTGCGGTCCTGATAAGGAAGTGAGGGGGTTCGGGCTCTCCGGGGAAGCCTTGATGCCGGGCCGTCCCGATCGCCATGAAGAGACTCGCAAACCTCGGCGACGGATACAACCCCTTCCGGAAAGTTTTTTTTGATTCCTCGGTGTCGGCTAGGTCACAGCCGTCATTCCAGGGGGTGGAACCCAGTCTAAACGTTCGAGTGGAAGGACTTTCGGCCCTCGCACTCACACAATCACACGCAGTGCTCGGCGAACGCCTGTGAACGTCACGCTGGTACGCACTCCGAGGTGGTCGCCGTCCATCTGGAAGGGGAGAGGAACCTGCGAATGCAAGGTGAACGAGTCCTGGTCATGCAGTGACACAGCGTGTTTGCCCCGGGGGCCGTGCTCGGGCGTCGAGGTGAGCAGCTGGGTGGCGTAACGGCTGACGCTCGTGGTGGTCAGCTTGGTGAATCCCAGCACGTCGAGGGCGGTGTCGAAGGACGCCCGGGGGGCGGCGTAGAGGGGGCGGTTGCCCAGATAGCTCCACGGCGCGGTGTTGCAGATTATCGACATGACGAGATTCTCGAGTGGCTTCTCGCCCGGCCGTTCGAGCGTGATCGTGCCGCGCCGGCGGTTCGGCTCACCGAGGAACTGGCGCATCATCTGTCGCACGTACAGGGAGTGTGTCGAACGCTTGCCGCGCTCGCGCTGCTGCTCCACCCGGCCCACGACGCCGGCGTCGAAGCCGAGGCCCGCGCAGAAGGTGAACCAGCGGCCGGGCGCCCCCTCGTCCGCCGTGCCCGGCGTGCCGGAGGCCAGGCCCAGGCCGACGGTGCGCTCGTTGCCGTCGCGCAGGGCGTCGAGCAGCGCGCCGGTCGCCTCGACCATGTCGTTGGGCAGGCCCAGGGCCCGGGCGAAGACGTTGGTGGACCCGCCGGGCACCACGGCCAGGCGCGGCAGCCGCTCCGGATCGGGGCCGTGGTGCAGGAGTCCGTTGACCACCTCGTTGACCGTGCCGTCCCCGCCGAGGGCGACGACCAGGTCCGTGTTGCCGTTCTCCACGGCGGTCCGGGCCAGGTCGCGGGCGTGGCCCCGGTACTCGGTGGTGGCGACCTCCAGCTTGAGGTCGCTGGCGAGCGCGTGCACCAGGACGTCGCGGGTACGGGCACTGGTGGTGGTGGCCGAAGTGTTGACCACGAGAAGCGCACGCATGCGCGCCAGCCTACCTACCTGTCGGTACACGAACCCTTCCAGCCCCGTCCCTTCCGGCGGCTTCCGACCGGCTTCCGGCCGGATTCCGGTGTTCCCCCGGCTGTTCCCCCGGCGCCCGCCGCCCTGGCGGTCCTCCGGGGGACCGGGCGACCCTCCGGCTACCCTTCAGGGGTGAGCAGCAAGCAGTCCGCGCCGAAAAGCGCCCCCAAGAGCACCCAGCAGGAGCAGCGGGCCGCCGCCGGGCCCCGGCCGGCCCGGCTGACCGCCGCCGCCGTGCTGACCGGGCTGGAGGGGCTCGCGATGCTCGCCTGCGGGATCTACCTGCTGGTCATGGGTCTGGCGGGTACGCCGGACAGCCCGCGGCAGGCGGAGACGGGCGGGATCACGGTCCTCGCCCTGGCCGTGCTGCCGCTGATCGCGGCGCGCGGGCTGTGGCAGCTGCGCCGCTGGAGCCGCGGCCCCGCGATGATCACGCAGCTGATGGCGCTGCCCGTCGCGTGGACGCTGTTCAACGGCGGCGGCGCGCTGATCGCCGCCGGTGTGGTGCTCGCCGTGGCGGCCGTGGCCGCGCTGGCGCTCGTGGTGAACCCGACCGCCACCGAGGCGCTCGGCATCGGGCCGCGCGAGAGCTGATCCCGCGCGGGCCCGGTCGCCCGACGCCTCACTCCTCGATCAGCAGCCGGTCCCGGAGCTGGGCGAGAGTGCGGGCGAGCAGTCGCGAGACGTGCATCTGCGAGATGCCGACCTCCTGGGCGATCTGCGACTGGGTCATGTTCCCGAAGAAACGCAGCAGCAGGATCTTCTTCTCGCGCGGGGGCAGGTCCTCCAGCAGCGGCTTGAGGGACTCGCGGTACTCGACGCCCTCCAGCGCCTCGTCCTCCGCGCCGAGGGTGTCCGCGACGGCCGGCGACTCGTCGTCCGTGTCCGGTACGTCCAGGGAGAGCGTGCTGTAGGCGTTGGCGGACTCCAGGCCCTCCAGCACCTCCTCCTCCGAGATCGCCAGGTGCTCGGCCAGCTCGTGGACGGTGGGCGCGCGGCCGTGCCGCTGGGAGAGCTCGGCGGTGGCCGTGGTCAGCGCCAGCCGCAGCTCCTGGAGCCGGCGCGGCACCCGCACCGCCCAGCCCTTGTCCCGGAAATGCCGCTTGATCTCACCGACCACCGTGGGCGTCGCGTACGTGGAGAACTCCACCCCGCGCTCCGGGTCGAACCGGTCCACCGACTTGATCAGGCCGATCGTCGCCACCTGGGTCAGATCGTCCAGCGGCTCGCCGCGGTTGCGGAACCGCCGCGCCAGATGCTCCACCAGCGGCAGGTGCATCCGCACGAGATGGTTGCGCAGCTCCGCCCGGGCCGGCGAACCCTCCGGCAGCCCGCGCAGCTCGACGAACAGGGCCCGGGCACCGCTGCGGTCCTGTGGATCGGCGTGCCGCTGCCACTGCCGGCGCCGGCCGGCGTCCACGTGGTCCGTCCGCTCTGCCGGGTCGCCCGCCGGGGCCGGCGCCGGATCGGCGGGCCGTGCCGCATCCTCCGGCCCCGGCTGGGCGGACTGCTGCGGGATGGCCGGGGTGCGCACTCCACGCGATGACGCAGTACTCACGGAGCCCCCTCTTCCGTCACGGCTGTCCGGGGCCGGCGCCGCGCTTCTTGTGCAGGCTGATGCTGACCGTACGGTCGTCCGCCACGGTGGAGTCCACCTCGCCCGCCAGCGCGGAGAGCACCGTCCAGGCGAAGGTGTCGCGCTCGGGCGCGCGGCCGTCCGTGGTGGGCGCCGAGACCGTCACCCGCAGCGCGTCGCCCACCAGGCGGAAGACGCACGAGAGCACGGAGCCGGGCACGGCCTGTTGCAGCAGGATCGCGCACGCCTCGTCCACGGCGATGCGCAGGTCCTCGATCTCGTCGAGGGTGAAGTCCAAGCGGGCCGCGAGCCCGGCTGTCGCCGTCCGCAGCACCGACAGATAGGCACCGGCAGCGGGCAGCCGGACTTCCACGAAGTCCTGGGTCGTCCCAGGCTCGCCTGCGATTGGGGACACCCTCACCTCCAAGGTGGCACAAGCTTCTTGAGCTGTCGGGAGCGCCGGCCCGCGCGTCCCCCGTCCGAAGAGCGCCGGAAGACCCGGGAAAACGCCCGGGAAACGACGCCTGCGGCCGGTGGTGACACGGTACGACGCGGCACATGGTCCGGCTGAGACGCTATCGCGATCTGCGGGGCCGCGCCGCAGCCCCGCGACTGTCACTCATGGTAAACCCATGAGCACGGACAGTGGCTAGGGCTGTGCGGTCTCAAATCGAAAGCGAAATCGCCTTGTTGGGATTTTCGTCACTCTGCGCGAGCGCCGCAAGCCTTTGGAGTGCTTCTCCCGACATCCGCTGCACCGTCCATTCGTCCATCGGCTCCGCGCCCAGCGAGCGGTAGAACGCTATCGACGGCGCGTTCCAGTCCAGCACTGACCATTCGAAACGCCGGTAGCCGCGCTCGACGCAGATCCGCGCGAGCTCGGCCAGCAACGCCCTGCCGTGGCCGCCGCCGCGCGCGTGCGGCCGGACGTAGAGATCCTCCAGGTAGACACCGTGCGTGCCCGTCCACGTCGAGAAGTTGCGGAACCACAGCGCGAAGCCGACGACTTCGCCGCCGCCGGACTCCTCCTCGCCCGCGTTTTCGTCACTCTCGGCTATCAGCGCGTGGACCGTCGCGCCCTCCCCGAACAGTGCCTCGTGCAGTTGTCCGGGGGTGGCGCGGACTTCGTCCAGCGCCCTTTCGTACTCGGCCAGTTCGCGGATCATCGCGAGAACGGCGGGCACGTCGGCGGGCGTGGCGGCTCGGATCATGGGTGCATGGTAGCGGCCGGCACCGCGGGAACAGCCGGACCGGACGCCGTCAGACCAGGCGCTGTTCGACGTAGCACCAGCGCCAGCTCTGGCCCGGCTCGAAGCTGCGCATCACCGCGTGGCCCGTCGCGTGGAAGTGGGCCGTGGCGTGCCGGTAGGGCGAGGAGTCGCAGCACCCGACGTGCCCGCACTCCAGGCACAGGCGCAGCTGCACCGGGTGACTGCCCGCCGCCTCGCACTCCGGGCAGGTCGCGGTCAGCGGATCCGGTTCCGGGCGCGGCGGCACGGGAAGATGCGGACACTCGATCATGATTGCCAGGTTAGAGCGGATGACCGGGGGAGTGCGAGCGGCCGCCCGGTGCGGAAGCGGCCGCCGGAGAGGGGCAGATGCCGATGGACGTGATGCCACTGCTGACACTGGTGGCGGTCAGCGCCGCCGTCGCCGGTGCCGCCCGCCGCACACCCGTGCCGGCGCCCCTGCTCCTGGTCGCCGCCGGGCTCGCCGCCTCGTACGTGCCGGGTGTGCCCGACTACACGCTCGATCCGCACGTCGTGCTGCCCCTGCTGCTGCCGCCGCTGCTGCACACCGCCGCGCTCGACAGCTCGTACCTCGACCTGCGGGCCAACCTGCGGCCGGTGGCGCTGCTGTCGGTCGGCTACGTCCTGTTCGCCACCCTGGTCGTCGGCTACGTGGCCTTCCATCTCGTGCCCGGCATCTCGGCGGGCGCGGCCCTGGTGCTCGGCGCGGTCGTCGCCCCGCCGGACGCGGTGGCCGCCACGGCCATCGCCCGCCGGCTCGGGCTGCCCAACCGGGTCACCACCATCCTCCAGGGCGAATCCCTGCTCAACGACGCCACCGCCATCACCGCCTACCGCGTGGCCCTCGCCGCGGCCGTGGGGGAGGGCGCGGGATGGGTGACCGGCGTGCGGGAGTTCGCCGTCGCCGCCCTGGGCGGCATCGGCGTCGGCCTCGTCCTCATGGTCCCCCTGCACTGGCTGCGCAAGCACCTGCGCGAACCGCTGCTGCAGAACACCCTCTCCCTGCTCATCCCCTTCGCCGCCTACGCGGCGGCCGAGCAGGTCCACGCCTCCGGCGTGCTCGCCGTCGTGGTCGTCGCCCTCTACCTGGGGCACCGCTCCTGGCAGGTCGACTTCGCCACCCGGTTGCAGGAGGCGGCCGTGTGGAAGATGGTCTCCTTCATCCTGGAGTCCGCCGTCTTCGCCCTCATCGGCCTCCAGCTGCCCGTCGTCCTGCGCGGCCTCGGCGCGTACGGGGCGGGCAGCGCGGCCTGGTACGCCGTCGCGCTCTTCCTCGTGGTCGTGATCACGCGCTTCGTCTGGGTGTATCCCTCGGCCTTCCTGCCCCGCCTGTTCTCCGCGCGCATCCGCGAGCGCGAGCCCGACACGACCCCGCGCGTGGTGTTCGTCGTCGGCTGGGCCGGCATGCGGGGCGTGGTCTCCCTGGCGATCGCCTTCTCCATCCCCGCCGTCACGCACACCGGTGCGCCCTTTCCGGCCCGCAACCTGATCCTCTTCCTCACCTTCACGACCGTCATCGGCACCCTCGTGCTCCAGGGCCTGACCCTGCCGCCGGTGATCCGGCTGCTGCGGCTGCCCCGCCGCGACCCCTCCACCGAGACCCTCGCCGAGGCCCAGGCCCAGAACGAGGCGTCCCGCGCCGCCGAGGACCGCCTCACCGAACTCCTCGCCGACGAGCACAACCGGCTCCCCTCCCCGCTGGAGGACCGGCTGCGCGCCGTCATGGAACGACGCCGCAACGCCGTGTGGGAGCGGCTCGGCGCGGTCGACGAGACCACCGGCGAGTCGGCCGACGACACCTACCGGCGGCTGACCCGGGAGGTGATCGGCGCCGAGCGCGAGGTCTTCGTCGCCCTGCGCGACGCCCGGCACATCGACGACGAGATGCTGCGGACCCTGCTGCGCCGCCTCGACCTGGAGGAGGCGGCGGCCTACCGCGAGGAGGCGGCCGGCTGAGGCCCGTCCTCCGCCCCCGTCACGACGGCGACGACCGTCGTGCCCGGCGCGAAGACGCCCTCCTCGGCCAGCGTCGTCAGCCCGTACAGCGCCTTCGCCACGTACACGCGCTCCGGCACGATGCCGTGCCGGGCCCCGAAGTCCTCGGCGAAGGCCGCCAGGGCGGGCGACGACTTCGCGTAGCCGCCGCAGTGGAAGCGCTCGTCCAGGGTCCAGTCGCCGCGCGGCCCGCCGAACGCCTCCTGCTGGAGGCGGCGTATCTCCGCGCCGAGGAAGCCGCCCCTGAGGACCGGGAAGCCGATCACCCGGCCGCCGTCGCCGAGGCCCGCCGCCAGGCCCGCGAGCGTACCGCCCGTGCCGCACGCCACGCCGGCGACCAGCGTGCCGGGCGCCGCCACGCCGCGCAGCTCCCGGCCGAGCTGTGCACAGCCGCGCGCGGCCGCCGCGTTGCTGCCGCCCTCGGGGACGACCAGGGCGTCGCCGGGCACGCCCAGGCCGGCGAGGACGTCCGGTTCCGTCTTGCGGCGGTACGTCGCGCGGTCGACGAAGCGCAGGACCATGCCGTCGGCCGCGCAGCGGGCCAGCGACCAGTTCAGCGGCCGGTCCGCCAGCTCGTCGCCGCGCACCACGCCGATCGTGCCGAACCCCAGCAGCCGGCCCGCGGCCGCGGTTGCCCGCAGATGGTTGGAGTAGGCGCCCCCGAAGGTGAGCAGCGTGCCCCGGCCCGCCGCCGCGGCGGCGGCCAGGTTCGGCTCCAGCTTGCGCCACTTGTTGCCCGGCAGGTCGGGATGTATCAGATCGTCCCGCTTGAGCAGCAGCCGTACGCCCCGCGCGGCGAACCGCTCGTCCGCGAGCTCGACGAGCGGGGAGGGCAGCGCCGGCCGCAAGCCGGCCACGGGGGCCGGGCAGGGCCGGATGCCGGAGGGATTGTCGCTGGTCACACGGTCCATTTTGTACTCTTGCCCGGCCAGCAGCACGGAGAGCAGAAAGCGCACAGCAGTGGACTACCAGGCCGTACTCGAAGAGGTCGCCGCGTTCGCGCGCCCGCTGGTCGGCCGGGGCCAGGTGGCCCAGTACATCCCGGCCCTCGCCGAGGTCGACACCGGGCACTTCGGCATGGCCGTCGCCGACGTCGACGGCGGGGTGTACGGCGTGGGCGACTGGGAGCGGCCCTTCTCGGTGCAGTCCATCTCCAAGGCGTTCAGCCTGGCCCTGGTGCTGGCCGAGGGCGGCGAGAAGATCTGGGAACGGGTGGGCACCGAGCCCTCCGGCAATCCCTTCAACTCCCTGGTGCAGCTGGAGTACGAGAACGGCATCCCGCGCAATCCGTTCATCAACGCGGGCGCGCTGGTGGTCACGGACCGGCTGCAGACGCTGACGGGCGACGCCAGCACGACGCTGCTGGAGTTCCTGCGCGCCGAGAGCGGCAACCCGGGGGTCGCCTTCGACCCCACCGTCGCCCGGTCCGAGTCCGAGCACGGCGACCGCAACGCGGCCCTCGCCCACTTCATGGCCAGCTACGGCAACCTCGACAACCCGGTGCCGACGGTCCTGGAGCACTACTTCTGGCAGTGCTCGATCGAGATGAGCTGCCGCGACCTGGCGCTGTCGGCGGGCTTCCTGGCCCGCCACGGACTGCGCTCCGACGGCACGCGGCTGCTGCCGCGCCGCGAGGCGAAGCAGATCAACGCCGTCATGCTGACGTGCGGGACGTACGACGCGGCGGGCGACTTCGCCTACCGGGTGGGCCTGCCGGGGAAGTCGGGTGTGGGCGGCGGCATCGTCGCCGTCATCCCGGGCCGCTGCACGCTGTGCGTCTGGAGCCCGGGCCTGGACGCCCGGGGCAACTCCGTCGCGGGCGTGGCGGCCCTGGACCACTTCACGACCCTGACGGGCTGGTCGGTGTTCTGACCGTGGGCCAGCCCCCGGCTACGGGCAGCGGATGACCTGTCCCGCGTAGGACAGGTTGCCCCCGAACCCGAACAGCAGGATCGGCGCCCCCGGTTCCACCGTGCCGGAGGCGACCAGTTTCGAGAGCGCCAGCGGAATGCTCGCCGCCGACGTGTTGCCCGACTCCGTCACATCGGTCGCGACGATCGCGTTGACCGCCCCGAGCCGCCGCGCCACCGGCTCGATGATGCGCAGATTGGCCTGGTGGAGGACGACCGCGGCCAGTTCCTCGGGCGTGACGCCCGCCCGCTCGCACACCCGCCGGGCGATCGGCGGCAGCTGCGTGGTGGCCCAGCGGTAGACGGACTGGCCCTCCTGGGCGAAGCGGGAGGGGGTGCCCTCGATGCGCACCGCGTGGCCCATCTCGGGGACCGAGCCCCAGACGACCGGCCCGATCCCGGGCTCGGGCGAGGCCGTGACGACCGCGGCGCCCGCGCCGTCGCCGACCAGGACGCAGGTCGTGCGGTCGGTCCAGTCCGTGACGGCGGAGAACTTCTCGACGCCGACGACCAGCGCGTTCCGGGCCGCGCCGGCGCGGATCGCGTGGTCGGCGCTGGCCAGGGCGTGGGTGAAGCCCGCGCAGACGACGTTGACGTCCATGACGGCCGGCGAGGGCAGGCCGAGGGCGGCGGCCACGCGGGCGGCCGTGTTCGGACTGCGGTCGACGGCGGTGCAGGTGGCGACGAGGACCAGGTCGATGTCCTCGGGGGCCAGGCCGCTGCCCGCGAGGGCCTTGCCGGCCGCGCGGGCGGCCATCGCGTCGACGGTCTCGTCCGGCGCGGCGATCCGCCGGGTGCGGATGCCGACGCGCGTGCGGATCCACTCGTCGCTGGTGTCCACCATGGCCGCCAGCTCGTCGTTGGTCAGGACCCTGGTGGGCTGGTAGTGGCCGAGGGCCAGTACGCGAGACCCTGACATCGAGGGTTCCTCCTGCGCGGGCGATGGGTGGGTGAGACGGAAGTTTCAGTCTCGTCGCCGCGCAGAAGGAACCGGGTGTGTGATCCGCCCAATGTTCCGGGCGGAACACTGGCACCTTCCGTCAGGTACCGCTCGGCGTCCCGGTCAGCGCAGGGTGAGCGCGGTGCGGATGGTGGTGAAGAGCTCGGTCTGGTCCGTCACGCCGAGGACGCGCTCGGCCAGCGGGCCCTGGGCCGCGATGCGGACCTCGGTGCCGGTGTGCTCCTGGGACTGGCCCGGGGTGTTGGTGGAGTAGTTGACCTTCAGCGGCCGGCCCTCGTTGGTGACCAGGGTCGAGGACAGGCCGGGCGGGGTGGCCTCCAGCGGCACGATCTGGCTGGTGTGGCCGTGGTCCGCGGTGGTGACGACCAGCGTGTCGGGGTGCTGGGCCGCGTACGCGCGGGCGACCTTCACCGCGCGGTCCAGGGCCGCGGTCTCGCCGATCTGGCCGCACGGGTCGGCGGCGTGATCACGCTTGTCGATCGAGGCGCCCTCGACCTGGAGGAAGAAGCCCTTCTTGCTCTTGCCGCCCTTCTGCTTCTCCTCCAGCAGCTGGATGGCCTTGCGGGTCTGCTCCTCCAGGCTGGGCGTGCCCGCCTTGCGCTCGGGGTTGGAGGTCACGCAGCGCTGCGGCTCGGTGCCGCCGACGGCCGCGGCCCTGCCGGTCCACTCGACGGGGACGTTGCCCGGCGCGAACAGGCCGAGGACCGGCTTGCCGGAGCGGGCCGACGCCAGGCCCTTGGCGTCGG
The DNA here is from genome assembly GCF_040675635.1 of Streptomyces sp. NPDC049577. Lineage (NCBI taxonomy): Bacteria > Bacillati > Actinomycetota > Actinomycetes > Kitasatosporales > Streptomycetaceae > Streptomyces > Streptomyces sp. NPDC049577. The sequence continues at coordinate 16,320 of NZ_JBFAPH010000040.1, read as the reverse complement.
TCACCACCTGGTAGCCGAGCTTCTCCGCCTGCTGGGTGACGGTCATGCCCTTGAAGCGGCCCTCGGTGATCGTCTGGTCGAAGCGGCCCTTGCCGCCGCCCAGCAGCACGTCGACCTTGTGGTTGACGCTCTGCTCGGCGATGGAGCCCGGGCCGCCCTTGGCCACGGTGTCGTTCGGGCAGGCCTTCATGTCGGCCGGGCCCTGGCAGCTGCGGTCGGTGGCGTGCGAGGCGAGCACGGCCGGGGTGGCGTCGGTGAGCTCGGCGGTGGTGACGCTGCCGGTGGCCAGGCCGTTGCGCTGGGCCAGCTCCAGGATCGTCGTCATCGGCTTGTCGGTGCCCGGCGTCTTGGATATCCGGCCGTTGACGGTCTTGTGCCCGGTCGCCCAGCCGGTGCCGCTGGCCGCCGAGTCGGTGACGTAGTCCGGCTTGCCGTCCTTGTCGACCGAGTACGTGGTGTACGCGCCGGTGAGCGGGAACTTGTCCATGTTCAGCCGACCGGCGGCGCCCACGGTGTAGTCGCGGGCCAGGGTGATCTCCGAGTCGCCCATGCCGTCACCGATGAGCAGGATGACGTTCTTGGCCTTCTTCGGGCCGTGGCCCGCGGCGAGGTCGGCGGCGTCCGGCTGACCGCCCTGGGCCGCGGCGGCGGCCGGCACCGCGATGCCGGCGGTCAGCAGTGCGGCGGCGCCCCAGGCGAGACGGCGCCGGTACGGACGAGAACCCATGGTGAATACCTCCTGGTCGGGCCCGGCGGAGTGCCTGGCCGGGGGAAGCTCACCAGGGGCGGGTGTATGGCAGGGGAAGTCCAGGTTTCCCGCTGATCACCGGGAATCGACGGGGCCGCCCTCCGGCGTGACCACCGCGGTCTCGTTCCCGTCCTTCATCGCCTTGGCCTCGCTCTTGAGGATGCGCATCGACTTGCCGAGCGCGCGGGCGGTGTCCGGCAGCTTCTTCGAGCCGAACAGGACGACCACGACGAGCACGACCACCAGCAGGTGCCAGGGTTCCAGGGCGTTGCGCAGCACGGCCGCCCGCCTTTCTCTTCTTCTCGTGTCCGGGTTCTTGCGCCCACCATACTTGCCAGATTGCGCAACTGGACAACCAAATGGGCCGGTCGCACGTCTAATCCGGCGACGAGGCACGAAGTCGGGGGAGTGATGAGGGCGCGTACATGGCCGGAACGGGCAGGCGAGGCAAGCAGGGCGAGCACCGGCCGCGGACCGTCACCGTGGTCACGCTGGCCTTCCTGGTGCTGCTGGTCGCCGGCGCGGGGTGGCTGTACCTCAGGCTGAACGGGAACATCTCCACCTTCGACGCGGGCGGCCTGTCCAAGGACCGCCCGCCGGCCGGTGCCGCGGGCAGGAACGTCCTGGTCATCGGCTCGGACTCGCGGGCCGGCGGCAACAGCGCGCTGGGCGGCGGCGAGGGCGACGTGGGCCGCTCGGACACCGCCTTCCTGCTGCACGTCCACGGGGACGGCAAGCACGCCGTCGCCGTCTCCATACCCCGGGACACGCTGGTGGACATCCCGCCCTGCAAACTGCCGGACGGCGGCTGGACCGCCGAGCAGTCGCACGTGATGTTCAACTCCGCCTTCTCCGTGGGCGATTCCCCCAAGGGCAATCCGGCGTGCACCCAGAACACCGTCGAGCGGCTCACCGGACTGCGCGTCGACCACACCGTCGTCGTCGACTTCACCGGCTTCTCCGCGATGACCTCCGCCCTGGGCGGCGTCGACGTGTGCGTACCGCAGGACGTCTACCAGGGCGACCTCAACCCGAACCTGCATGAGCGCGGACGGCTGCTCTTCCCCCGGGGCCGGCAGACCGTCTCCGGGCAGAAGGCCCTGGACTACGTCCGCGTGCGGCACGGCATCGGCGACGGCTCCGACATCGGGCGCATCCAGCGGCAGCAGGCCTTCGTCTCCTCGATGATCAAGAAGGTGCGGTCGCAGGGCTTCGACCCGGGCACGCTGCTGCCGCTCGCGGACGCGGCCACCAAGTCGCTGACCGTCGACCCCGGGCTCGGCTCGGCCGACAAGATGATCTCCTTCGCGATGTCGCTGAAGAACATCGACCTGCACGACATCAAGTTCCTCACCCTGCCGTGGCGCTACGACGGCAACCGCGTCGCCGTCGTCCAGCCGGACGCCGACGAGCTCTGGGCCGCGCTCCGGGCGGACCGGACGATCGACGGCAAGGACGCGGCCGGCAAGGACGCGGCCGGCAAGGACGCGGCCGGCAAGGATGCTCCGTCTTCCGCCGCCGCCCCGGTACCGGGCAGCGGCGTGAGCGTCTCCGTCACCAACGGCACCCGCGTCACCGGGCTCGCCGCCCGTGCCGCCGCCGCGCTGCGCGAGCACGGCTACACCGTCACCGGCACGGCCAACGCCGCCGAGCGCGACGCCGGCACCACCGTGATCGAGTTCGGCCCCGGCGAGGCGGGGCACGCCCGCGACCTGGCCCGGCTCTTCCCCGGCGCGTACGTACGGGGCGCGGCGGCGAGCGGGATCACCGTCGTCCTGGGGCACGATTACGCGAAGGCCCCCTCGGCACCGGCACCGACGCCGGAGGCCGCACCCGCCGCGGCCTCGGCGGGCGGCGGCCACGCCCGGTCGGCCGACGACGACCCGTGCGCGGACCTCTCGTACGGCTGAATGCGCGACCGAAAGAGAGAGGGAACCGGGTGCCTGATTGGTCCGTTTATTGCGGTAGGCGCAGAGTACGTACCGTGAGTCCGCTGAGCCGTACCTCCCCGAGGAGCTCCACCATGGCCGCCACCCCCCGGGCCCTGTCCCGGCCGCTGATCGCCCTGGTCGCGGCCCTGATCGCCGTGGCGGGTGCGCTCGTCTCCGTACCGGCCGCACACGCCGGCACCCCGACGGGTACCACGACGGGCACCGGGCTGGACGCCGTCGCCGCCGCCCTGACGAAGAGCCCGGTCTACGTCGATCCCCGCGCCTCCGACCAGCTGTCCTCCGCCGACGCCGACGCCCTCGCCAAGAAGATCATGGACGCCGGCAAGCCGGTCTTCGTGGCCGTCCTGCCGAACGCCCCCGAATACCCCAAGGCCACGGTCATCCAGGACCTCCGCACCAAGGTCGGCTTCGCCGGTGTCTACGCCGTGCACCTGGGCGACGCCTTCAGCGCCAAGGCCGACGCGAAGGTGATGTCGCACAACGCCGTCTCCAACCTCGTCGGCTCCGTCCGGCGCAGCGGCGGCGACACCAGGACCGTGCTGAACAACTTCGTCGACCAGGCCGACCGGCAGGCCCGGGGTCACGCCCCCGACACCTGGCCCGGTGGCGGTGGCGGCGGCGTCGGGAGCGCCGGGCTGATCACCGGCGGCGCGGTCGTCGTGGCCGGCGGGGCCGGCGCGTACGCCCTCTACCGGCGCAACAAGCGCAAGCGCGAGGAGCGCGAGCGGGCCGAGCTCGACGCGCTGAAGGTCGTCGTCGACGAGGACATCACCGCCTTCGGCGAGGAGCTCGACCGTCTCGACTTCTCCCCGTCCGAACCGGGCGCCACGGACGAGATGCGGCGCGACTACGAGCGGGCCCTCGACGCCTACGAGGAGGCCAAGTCGAGGATTGCCGCCGCCCTGCGGCCGCAGGAGGTCCAGGGCGTGACCGAGTCCCTCGACAACGGCCGCTTCGCCCTCGCCACGCTCGCCGCCCGGCGCACCGGCGCGCCGCTGCCGGAGCGCCGCCTGCCCTGCTTCTTCGACCCGCGCCACGGCCCGTCCGTCCAGGACGTCCAGTGGGCGCCGCCCGGCGGCGCCCCCCGCACCGTGCCCGCCTGCGCGGCGGACACGGCCCGCCTGGCCGACGGCCAGGAGCCGATGACCCGCACGGTCCACACCCCCGAGGGCCCCCAGCCCTACTGGAACGCGGGCCCCGCCTACGCCCCCTGGGCCGGCGGCTACTTCGGCGGCGGCCTCCTCCCGGGCCTCCTCGTGGGCACCATGCTGGGCGGCCTCCTCAGCGGCCCGGCCTACGCCGCCCCCGCCTACGACGCCACGGACACCGGCCCGGACGGCGGCGACTACACCGGCTCCGACTACAACCCCGACGACTTCGGCGGCGGCTGGGGCGACGGCGGCGGCTGGGGCGGCGGCGGGGACAGCGGCGGGTTCGGAGGCGGCGATTGGTGATCGCCGGCCGCCGAAGGCCCGCCGGCTAGCCGAACCGGACGCTCATCGTGCGCGCCGATCCGAAGGTGATGCCCTCGCCCGGCTGGGCCGCGCCCAGGAACTGGCCCGGGTCGCAGAACGAGTCCGCGTAGAAGGTGGCCGTGGAGTTCGTGCCGTTGTGCGCGCTCAGCGCGTTGCTCATGAAGTAACAGAACTGGTCGGACGGGTTGTCGATGGTCGCGGTGCTTCCGGTGTCCGCCCGGACGTAGGTCAGCGTGCCCGTGGCCGCCTGTGAGCCGGTGGCCGTCCCGAGGGTCAGCAGCAGGGCGCCTCCCGTCGCGAGGGCCACTCTTGTGATGTTCCCGATCAGACACATGACGTTTCTCCCCCCTCGGCCGGCCCGGTGGAACCGGCCGTCTCCTCACGCCAGGCTGCCCGGCGCCCGGCAGGGCAGACCCGCGCCCGACCGGGTTCACCCGAACGGGGCGTCCTCTGCGCCCTGCCCGTCCCCGTACAAGCCGAACGGCCCACCGGCTGCCGTGTGCCGGTGGGCCGTTCTCGCAGAAGCCGCGGGGGTCAGCTCCTGCGGTTCAGGGCCTGGCCTGCGACCAGGGCGATGAGGGCGATGGCGAGTCCCGCCACCTGCCACAGGGTCAGGGTCTGGTTGAGGGCGAGGAAGCCGACGAGCGTCGCGACGAGCGGGTTGACCAGGCCGAGGAGGGAGACCGAGGTCGGGGCGAGGCGGCCGATGCCGCGGAAGTAGAGGGGGTAGGAGAGGGCGGTGGCGACGATGCCGATGTAGGCGTAGCCGAGGACGTTGGTGCCGGTCAGATGGCTGGGCAGGCCCTCGAAGCCGAGGGTGAAGGGGGCGAGGATCAGACCGCCGATGGTCAGCTGCCAGCTGGTCATGACCAGGGGGCGCTCGGGGCTGCCCCACTTCTTGGTGAGGACGATGGCGAGGGCCATCAGCCCGGTGGCGGCCAGGGCCGCGGCCACTCCGAGGCCGTCGAGGCGGGCCTTCGAGCTGAGCGTCATCAGGGCCACTCCGCCCGCGCCGACGAGCGCGGAGAGCAGGACCGGCCGGGGCGTGCGCATCCGCAGGACGAGGAGGGCGAAGAGCGCGGCGAGCAGGGGCTGGAGTGAGCCGACGGTGGCGGCGACGCCGCCGGGGAGGCGGTAGGCGGCGAAGAAGATCAGGGGGAGGAAGGCGCCGAAGTTCAGCACCGAGAGGACGATCGTCTTCCACCACCAGGAGCCGCGCGGCAGCTTGCGGGTGAAGGCCAGGAGGATCAGGCCGGCCGGTAAGGCACGCAGGGTGGCGGCGAGCAGCGGGCGGTTGTCCGGGAGGAGCGTCGCGGTGACCGCGTAGACCGTGCCCCAGCTGGCGGGGGCCAGCGCCGTCAGGAGCGAGTCGCGGAGCGCCGAGGCGGGTCCCGCGGCGTGCCGTCCCGGGCCGGCGGGCGTGCCGGGCGCCTGCACCGGTGCGGCCGGAGTGGCGGCCGAGGTGACAGGGACTGTCGCTGTGGTACCCATCTCGTTCTCCCCTGATTGATAATCTCAACGTTGAAATAACATCACACAACTTCAGCGAACGTCAAGTATCTGAACGTTGAGATTTTCTACGGAGAGGGATCCTCATGGCCGACGCGGTGGACTCGGTGATCGAACAGTGGCGCCGCGAGCGCCCCGAACTGGACGTCTGGCCGACCGGCGTGGTCGCCCGCGTCCAGCGGCTGGCCCGGCTGCTCGACAAGGACCTCAAGGAGTTCTTCGCCCGGCACGGGCTGGAGACATGGGAGTTCGACGTCCTCACCACCCTCCGCCGCAGCGGGGCCCCCTACGAGCTGACGGCCGGCGCCATCACCAGCGCCGCCATGGTCACCTCGGGTGCGATCACCAACCGCATCGACCGCCTGGAGGCCAAGGGTCTGGTCGAGCGGGCCCGGACCGCCGAGGACCGCCGCACGGTGCGGATCCGGCTCACCGGCGCGGGTCGCGAACTGGTCGACGAGCTCATGGGGCTGCACGCGGCCAACGAGGCCCGCATGCTCTCGGCGCTCGGCCGCGCCGACTGCGACCGGCTCGCGGACGCGCTGCGCACGCTGCTGGAGTCCTTCGGGGACAAGCCGCTGAAGTGACGGAACGTGACAGAGCAGTGTGGCGGATGAGGTTCAGGTGACGAACTCCTCTGCCCCCGCGCCGACTTGGTGCGGCCGGTCCGCGCGCTCGTGATCGGATGTCCGCAGCGGACAGCTACGAGATCGTACGAGCGTGTCGATCGGAGCATCGACCGGAGCAGAGGAGCAGTTCCATGCTGATGGCCCACCCCGCCGTCCTGCGCAACCTCGTCGAGCGGTACGCGGCCCTGGGCGCGGCCGACCAGGCGGACGCCACGGTGCGGCGTCAGATCGAGGACACCGCGTACACGCTGTGCGTCTCGACCGGCACCCGTCGCGTGGAGGACGCGCTCGCCGCCGCCGAGGAGCTCCTCCGTCGCGCCGAGGCGCTCGGTGCGGCGGCCTGAGCGGCGCCGGAGTCCGTACCGACCGGCGGGCGTTACCCGCCGGTAAGGCGAGCGTCGGCTGCCGGCCATCCAGCGGCGTGAGCATGCCACACATGACCGCTTCCGCCTCGCCGGCCCCGAACGCCTCTCCCGCCGCCCCGGTCGCCTCCGCGGCCCGGCGGGCCGCCGTCGCCGCCGCCGTGACCGCGCTCTGCCTGGGAGCCACCGCCGGCACCGCGACCGCCGCCGCCCCGGCCGCGCCCGCCGCGACTGCTGCGGCCCCGGCCGCCTCTTCCGCCTCCCTCGCCTCGCCCGCCGAGCTCAGGGGCGTCGACTACGCCACCTGGCAGCGCGACGTGCAGAAGGTCGTCGACCAGGCCGTCCCGTACGTCACCGAGCGCACCGCCGACGCCCACGGCCGCAAGCAGGCCATCGTCCTGGACATCGACAACACCTCGCTGGAGACGGACTTCCACTGGACGTACCCCTCCCCGGCCGTCCAGCCCGTGCTCAAGCTGGCCCAGTACGCGCACGAGCGCGGCGCGGCCGTCTTCTTCGTCACCGCCCGTCCCGGCATCCTCGACCCGGCCACCACCTACAACCTGCGGCACGCCGGCTACCCGGTCAGCGGTCTGTACGTACGCCACCTCCCGGACCTCTTCCAGGACGTGAGCACGTACAAGACCGCCAAGCGGGCCGAGATCGAGGCCGACGGCTACACGATCGTCGCCAACATCGGGAACAACACCACCGACCTGGTGGGCGGGCACGCCGAGCGGACGTTCAAGCTGCCCGACTACGACGGCAAGCTCTCCTGACGCGTGCGGGGCGCGGGCTCAGCCCCGCGCCTTGGCCCGGTCGAGGGCGGCGACCCCCAGCGCCGCCAGACCGATCTGGATCAGCCATTCGATCCAGTCGACGCCCTTGGTGTGGTCGACATGCAGCGCGTGGGCGATGAGCGTGCCGATGAAGGCCGCGACGATGCCGATCGCGATCGTCCACACCACCCCGATGTGCTGGCGGCCCGGCACGAGCAGCCGGCCCAGCACACCGATGATCGCGCCGATCACAATCGCGCTGATAATTCCAGAGATTGCCATGATCCCCCCTTTGCCGCTGTTTCCTGCCGTTACATCTGCCCAGTCATGACCGGGTCATGTCGTGCCGCTGCCGTCGTCGGGCGCGCCTAGACTGGGGCGTTCGCGGGTGCGGGCGCACCCGCCGGAAACCGGTCGGGGACGGGAGAGCGACAGTGACGGCAGGCGTCGGGAGCTTCGAGGGATTCGAAGGGCCCTTCGACGACCCGTCGGCGGAGGTGCTGGCCGAGGCCGCCGCCGCGTTCGGGCTGCTCGCGTCGTCCGCCCGGCTGCACCTGGTGTGGGCCCTGGCCCAGGGCGAGAGCGACGTCAGCGGGCTGGCGGAGCGGGTGGGCGGCGCGCTGCCCGCGATCAGCCAGCACCTGGCCAAGCTGAAGCTCGCCGGACTGGTGCGGTCCCGGCGCGAAGGGCGCCGGGTGGTCTACCTGGTCGACGACCCGCACGTGGTGACCATCGTCCGGCTGATGGTCGGCCAGCTCGCCGAGCGCCGCTCCGCCGGGGCGGGCGCCGGACGCCTCCGTGGCCTGGGCGCCTGAGGCCGCCACAGCGGGCGGTACCGCGCTGGAGGTCCTGCGGGGCCTTCGGACGGGCCCGCGCGGCCTCGTGGACGGCGACGCGGAGGAACGGCTCGCCCACCACGGCCCGAACGTCTTCCCCGGCCGCCGCCCCGCCTCCTGGCCGCGCCGCTTCGCCCGCAGCCTGCGCGACCCCTTCACCGCCGTCCTGATCGCCCTCGGCCTGGTCTCCGCCCTGCTCGCCGCCTGGGGCACGGCCTGCGTCATCACCGTCCTCGTCACGGTCAGCTGCGTCCTGCGCGCCACGGGCGAGCACCGCGCCGACCGCTCGGCCGCCGCCCTCCGCGAGCTGGTCGCCACGACCGCGACCGTCCGCCGCCGCCCCGACCCGGCGGCCGCGCCGCTCGCCCGCGAGATCCCGGTCGGGGAACTCGTCCCCGGCGACGTCGTCCTGCTCGGGCCCGGCGACCTCGTCCCGGCGGACCTGCGGCTGCTGCGCGCGAGGGGGCTGACGGTCCACGAGTCCGCGCTGACCGGCGAGTCGGCCCCGGTGACCAAACGGGCCGACGGCACCGACGCGCTCTGCCTCCAGGGCAGCAGCGTCGTCTCCGGCACCGGGACCGGCGTCGTCGTCGCCACCGGCGGCGACACCGTGCTGTCCGGAGCGCTCGGCGGGAGACCGGGCCGGCCCGGCGAGCGACGGCCGGCCGGGCCGTTCGAGCAATCCGTGAACGGCATCGCCTGGCTGCTCGTCCGCCTGATGCTGGCCGTCGCGCCCCTGATGCTGTTCGCCGACGCGCTGGTGCGCGGGCGGGGCCTCGCGACGCTGCCGTTCGCCGTCGCCGTCGCGGTGGGGCTCACGCCCGAGATGCTGCCCGTCATCGTGACGACCGCGCTCGCCCGGGGCGCGGCCCTGCTCGCCCGGGACGGCGAGGTGATCGTCAGACGGCTGCCCGCCCTGCACGACCTCGGCGCCGTCGACGTGCTCTGCGTCGACAAGACCGGCACCCTCACCCAGGACCGGCCCGTCCTCGACCTGTCCATGGACGCGGACGGCCGCGACGACCCGGACGTGCTGCACTGGGCCGCCGTCAACGCCCTGTGGACGCTCCACCTCGCCGAACCGCCGGTACCGGACGCACTGGACGAGGCGGTCCTCGACGCGGCCCCCGGCGACGCCGGTCTCGCTCACGAGGGCGTCGACGCCCTCCCCTGCGGCCCCGGCCGCCCGCTGTCCACCGCCGTCGTGCGCCGCACCGGCGACCCCCGCTTCGCCCTCGCCGGGACACACCTGCTCGTCGTCAAGGGCGCGCCCGAGGAGGTCCTGGCGCGCTGCGCCCTCGACGACGACGCCCGCGAGCGGCTGACGCGCCGCGCCGCCGCGCTCGCCGCCGACGGGCTGCGGGTCCTGGCCGTCGCCCGCGCCGAGCGGCCCGCGCGCGACCGCCCGTACACCGAGGCGGACGAGCGCGACCTGTCTTTCACCGGCTTCCTCGCCCTGCGCGACGCCCTCGCCCCGACCGCCCGCGAGGCCCTCGCCGCGCTCACCGCCCACGGCGTCACCGTCAAGGTCCTCACCGGCGACCACCCCGGCACCGCCGCCCGGGTCTGCCGCGAACTGGGCCTGGACCCCGGCGTCCCCCTCACCGCCGAGGCGATCGAGGCGCTGGACGAGGCGGAGCTGGCCCGCGTCGCCGCGGGCACGACCGTCTTCGCGCGGTGCGCGCCGGAGCACAAGGCCCGCATCGTCCGCGCCCTGCGGACCGGCGGCCGCACGACCGGCTTCCTCGGCGACGGCGTCAACGACCTGGCCGCCCTGCACGCGGCCGACGTCGGGATCTGCCCGCGCGACGGCGTGGACGTGGCCCGCGAGGCGGCGGACGTGGTGCTCGCCCCGAAGGACCTCACGGCCCTCGACCGGGCCATCGTCACCGGCCGCCGCAGCACCGCGAACATCGCCGCCTATCTGCGCATCACCCTGTCGTCCAACGTCGGCAACGTCGTGGCGATGCTGGTGGCCGGCCTGCTGCTGCCGTTCCTGCCGATGCTGCCGGCCCAGGTCCTCGTCCAGAACCTCTGCTTCGACGCGGCCCAGCTCGCCCTCGCCTTCGACCGCCCGGCCCCCACGACCCACCTCCGCCCGGCGGTCCTGCGCCCCCGGGCCCTGCTCCGCGTCGTGGCCGGCTTCGGCCTGCTCAACGTGACCGCCGACCTGGCGACCGTGACCCTCCTCGCCCTGACGGCCAGTCAGCCCGCCTTCCACTCCGGATGGTTCACGGAGAACCTGCTGACGCAGGCGCTCGCGATGCTCCTGCTCCGCGCGGCGGGCCATCACCTCCCACCCCCGCTCCGCTGGGCAGCCGCGACCCTGTCCCTGACGGCACTCCTGCTCCCGCTGTCCCCACTGGGCGCGATGCTGGCGATGACCCCCCTCCCGGCCCCGTACTACGGGGCGCTGGGACTGGTGCTGGTCCTGTACGGGCTGGGGCTGGCGGGGCTGCGGCGGAGAAGCCCCGACGTCATGGCGCGGCGCTCGCCTTGAGTTCTTGATAGGCGTCCATGATGTCGCCCATGAGCAGAGTCGTGGTCTCCTCCGGGGAGGGCACGCCGGAGCTGCCGTGAACCTCATAGACGCGCAGGTCGCGCAGGGCTGCGGCCTTCCTGCACAGTTCCCGCGCGAAACGCCCGTTGCCCAGCCGGTCGACAAGCCCCTCGCCGACGGCCAGGTCGAAGCAGGCCTCCAGGGCCATCGCGGCGTCTGCGGCGAGGACGTCACCCTGCTCGCGGAGGAGCGACCGCGCGATCCGGACGAGCTCGTCGGCCGAGTAGGAAGGGAAGTCCACGCGTCCGGTGAACCGGGAGGTGAGTCCCGGGTTGGTGGACAGGAGCTCGGTCATCTCGTCCGGATAGCCGGCGAGGATGACCACCAGACGGTCCCGGTCGTCCTCGGCGCGCTTGAGGAGCACCTGGAGGGCTTCCTTTCCGTAGGCGTCACCCCCCACATAGCCGGTGTTGGCCAAGGCGTACGCCTCGTCGATGAACAGGACCCCGTCCATCGCCGCGTCAATGATCTTCGTGGTCTTGATGGCCGTCTCACCGAGATGCTGCCCGACCAGATCGACGCGCTGGGCCTCCACCACGTGCCCGCGTTCCAGCAGGCCGAGGCCGGCGAAGACCTGGCCGACGATCCGCGCGACGGTCGTCTTTCCGGTGCCGGGCGGACCGGCGAAAACGAAGTGCTGGAGTGCGGGCGCCGTCGACAGGCCCTGGTCCCTGCGGACGGCGGCCATCCTCAGCTGCGCCGACAGCGTGCGCAACTGGCGTTTCACGGGTGCCAGTCCCACCATGGCGTCAAGCTGGGCCATGGCTTCGTCCAGCACTGCGTGTCTGGTCTCGTCGGTGGGGGAGGGCGCGGCGGTCTCGTTGGTGGGATCCGGCGAATGCGGCCGCGCCGGAGGGCCCGCCTGCGCGGGGACGGGGAGCGGCGCGGGCGTTGATGCCTTCGCCCGCTCGGCGACGTCGGCGAGTCCCGGACTGTACCGGAACGCATTCTGGAAATGCTTCAGCGCCTCCTCGGGGTGACCGAGGCCTTCGTGCGCGCAGCCACGCAAGTACGAGACCTCACCGCGGAACCCGGCCTGATCCCCCAGGATGCGAGGCAGGGGAGCCAGCACGTCCAGGGCTTCGTGGTGGACGTCCTGCACCACGAGGGAGGAAGCGACGTACAGCTGGGACTCGTCGCGCAGAAAGGCGTCGCTGATCCCCTCCGCATAGGTGAGGACGAGCCGCCAGTCCTTCTTCAGGAGGGCGTAGCGGGTGCAGACGAACCGGGTCTCGTCGCAGTCGAGCTGTGCGGTGGACAGCAGCTGCCATGCCTCGTCGAGCCGGTCGGCGTCCAGGAGCCGCGTCACCCCCGCGAGCCACAGATCGCGGGCCGACTCCAGGCGGAAGGTGACATATCCCCCGATCTGGAATGTGGAGGACAGCGGTATGGAGAGCTTCGTGCGCAGTTCACCGAACGAGTGCTGATGCCCGACCATGGCGGCGAGCGCCTCTTCCTGGCGGTGACCCGCGGCATGGAGGCCCAGCCAGGCATCTGCCGCCGTCGGAACGTGACCGATGGCGGTCTCGAAGGCCTGGGCGGCCGCAGCCGGGTTGCCGTGCCGGAGGAGCGTCACCCCCTCGAGCCATGCCTGCTCGCACTTCCTCATCGAGCGTCGCGAAACGGACGACTTGGGCACGGCGTCTCTCCCCCTCTGCGTACGGTCAGCCGATCGTAGTGAATCAAGACCGGGCTCATGGAGTGTCCTCCGGACACACGAAGGCCCGGCCGGATGCCCGGCCGGGCCTTGAGTGCGACGGGGCTGAACCCCGTCAGGCCTTCTTGGTCTCCCAGAAGATCCGGTCGATCTCGGCGATGAGCTCCAGCGCCTTCTCGCCCGTCTTCGGGTCGGTCGAGGCCTTGGCCGCGCTCAGGGCCTTGAGGGTGTCGTTGACCAGCTGGTGCAGCTGGGGGTACTTCTCGAAGTGCGGGGGCTTGAAGTAGTCGCTCCACAGGACCGACACGTGGTGCTTGGCCAGCTCCGCGCGCTGCTCCTTGATGATGGTCGCGCGGGCGCGGAAGTGGGGGTCCTCGTTGGCCTGGAACTTCTCCTGGACGGCCTTGACCGACTCGGCCTCGATGCGGGCCTGGGCCGGGTCGTACACACCGCAGGGCAGGTCGCAGTGGGCGCTGACCTTGACCTTCGGCGCGAACAGGCGGGAAAGCATGTGCTGTCCTTCCTCGTGATCGTCTTCTCAGGTGCGAGATTACTCGGTGTGGGAAGGCTTTTCCCGGGTGCCCCGGTGGGCTTAGGTCAAAAGTCCGGTGTCAGTCTGGACCGGGTGGAGGATTACGGACGCGGAGGTGCCGTGGTGCAGGAGCAACTGGACGAGCGCGGGCAGGAGCTGGACCGCGAGCGTCGCGGACTGCTGCGGATCGGACTGGCCGAGGTCTACAACCCCTCGATGGTGCCCACCCTGAACCCCGGGGACCACCTCGTGGTGCGGTACGGGGCCCCGGTGCGGCCGGGGGACGTGGTGGTGATGAAGCATCCCTTCCGGCAGGACCTGCTGATCGTCAAGCGGGCCGTCGAGCGGCGCGAGTCCGGCTGGTGGGTGATGGGGGACAACCCGCTGGTCGAGAACGACAGCCGGGAGTTCGGGACGGTGCCGGACGAGTTCGTGGTGGCCCGCGCCTGGGTGCGGCTGCGCCGCCCGCCCGGTCGCGGTCAGCGGTCCGCGGCGGCGCTGCTGTCCTGGGTGGCCTCGGCGCTCAGGCCCGTACGGTCGTCGGCCCGCTCGGCGCCCTCGGAGCGCTCGCTCTCCAGGCGCTTGCGGGCCCGGTAGGCCGCGACGTTGGCGCGGGTCGCGCAGCGGTCGGAGCAGTAGCGGCGCGAGCGGTTGGTGGAGGTGTCGAGGTAGACATTCCGGCAGGGCGTGGCCTGGCAGACGCCCAGCCGCTCGACGCCCAGCTCGGTGAGGTGGACGGCCAGGCCCATGCAAGCGGTCGCCGCGTAGGACGCGCCCGCGTTGGCCGCGTGGTCGGCGATGTGCATGTGCCACTTGGGACGGCCGTCCTCGTCCCGGAACTCGTGGCCGGAGATCTGCGGGCTGACCGGGAACTCCATCAGCAACGCGTTCAGCAGGTCCACGGCCCGTACCTCGTCGCCCTCGGCGGCGGCCTCGAAGACCGTGCGCAGCCTGGTCCGGACGGCGCGCAGCCGGGTGACGTCGCTGTCGGTGGCCCGCCGGGCCCCCTGGCTGCCCGCCCCGAACAGCTCGCGCAGGGCCTCGACCGACGTGAGGGTGTCCGTGCCGCGCGCCGGCTCCTCGCTGTTGACGAGCCGTACGGCGTAGTCCGAGTAGTAGGCCAGTTCCACCTGTGGTCCCTCTGCCGGTGTGCCCGCCCCTGCCCGGACGGTCAAGGATTGGTAATGGACGGTGCAGATTCGAGGGTATTACAAGGAGTGAGGCGGCGGTACGGAGGAGTCTCCGTACCGCCGCCTCGTCGCATGACCCTCGTTACAGGACCTTGGAAAGGAACGCCTTCGTCCGCTCGTGCTGCGGGTTGGTCAGCACGTCGCGCGGCGCTCCGGACTCGACGACGACGCCGTTGTCCATGAAGACCACCGAGTCGCCGACCTCGCGGGCGAAGCCCATCTCGTGGGTGACCACGATCATCGTCATGCCGTCCTCGGCCAGACCGCGCATGACGTCGAGGACGTCGCCCACCAGCTCCGGGTCGAGGGCCGAGGTGGGCTCGTCGAAGAGCATCAGCTTCGGCTCCATGGCCAGGGCCCGGGCGATGGCGACGCGCTGCTGCTGGCCGCCGGAGAGCTGGCTGGGGTAGTTCCCGGCCTTGTCGGCGAGGCCGACGCGGTCGAGGAGCTTCATGGCCCGCTCCCGGGCCACGGCCTTGGTCTCGCCCTTGACCTGGACGGGGGCCTCCATGACGTTGGCCAGGGCCGTCATGTGCGGGAAGAGGTTGAAGCGCTGGAACACCATGCCGATGTCCCGGCGGTTCTGCGCGACCTCGCTGTCCTTGAGCTCGTAGAGCTTGTCGCCCTTCTGCCGGTAGCCGACCAGCTCGCCGTCGACGTACAGCCGGCCGGCGTTGATCTGCTCCAGGTGGTTGATGCACCGCAGGAAGGTGGACTTGCCGGAGCCGGAGGGGCCGATGAGGCAGAACACCTCGCGCGGGGCGACCTCCAGGTCGATCCCCTTGAGGATGTGCGCGGAACCGTAGGACTTGTGGACGCCCTCGGCCTTCACCATCGCGTTCATGCGCTGACGCCTTCCTTGGAGCGCTGGCTGAAGGTAGCCAGGTTCGCCTTGACCTTCTGCCACGGGGTGAGCGGCAGGCTGCGGAGGGAGCCGCGGGCGTAGTGCCGCTCGAGGTAGTACTGGCCGACGCTGAATACGCTGGTCAGGATGAGGTACCAGGTGGCGGCGAGGAAGAGCATCTCGACCGTGGCGCCGGTGGTCTGACCGATGTCGGAGGTGGACCGCAGCAGCTCCAGGTACTGGGCCGCACTCGCCGCGAGCGACGAGGTCTTGAGCATGTTGATGAACTCGTTGCCGGTCGGCGGCACGATCACGCGCATGGCCTGCGGCAGCACGATCCGGCGGAGCGTCTTGCCCTGGCTCATGCCGAGCGCGTGCGCGGCCTCGGTCTGGCCCTCGTCCACCGACTGGATGCCGGCGCGGACGATCTCCGACATGTACGCGGCCTCGTTGAGCCCCAGGCCGAGCAGCGCGGCCATGAAGGGCGTCATGAAGTCGCTCATCTCGTCCCGGTAGATCGGGCCGAGGTTGATGTACGGGAAGATCAGCGCGAGGTTGAACCAGAGGAGCAGCTGGACGTAGACCGGGGTGCCCCGGAAGAACCAGATGTAGAGCCAGGAGACCGACGAGGTCACCGGGTTCTTCGACAGCCGCATCACGGCCAGCACGATGCCGAGCGCGAGACCCAGCGCCATGGACAGGACCGAGATGAGCACGGTCTTGCCGAGGCCGGTGACGACGGTGGAGTCGAAGAGGTAGTCCGGGATCGCGCCGTAGTGGACGTTCGCGGTGGCGAAGGCGTTGAGCAGCAGTCCCAGCAGGGCGACCACGACGACGGCGGAGATCCAGCGCCCGTAGTGGCGCACGGGTATGGCCTTGATCGCCTCCGGAACCCGTGCACCGTCCGGTGCGGGGTTCCCCTTGGGGTCCGGGTCGTCCTCGGCGTCGCAGTCGGCGTCGGCGGCGTCGGCGGCCTTGGCGGCCGCCTTGGCCTCGGCCTTGTCGGCCTTGTCGGCCGACGCCGCCTCCGGCTTGTCGGCCTGCGTGGCGGTCTCGGAGTCCGCCTTGGCGGGCTCGGCGCCCTTGGCCGCGGGCTTCTCGCCTTCGGCGGCGTCAGCGGCCTCGGCCTTCCCGGCCTTCGGCTCGGCGCCCTCGGAGGCGGGCTTCTCGCCGTCGGCGGCCTCGGAGGCCTTGCCGTCGGCCTTCGCGCTCTCCGGCTCGGTGGCCTCGGCGGCCGTTGCCGCACC
>NZ_JBFAPH010000039.1:0-29024 GCF_040675635.1 Streptomyces sp. NPDC049577 | reverse complement strand
GTTCGCCGCTGGTGCGGGGCTCGTCCGCGGGCGGGCGGGCCGGTGCGGGCGGGGCGGCGCCGGTCTCCGCGAGGGCCCGGGCCAGTTTCGAGGGCGCGTCGCAGGGGCGCAGCCCGGCCGCGCGCAGGTGCGGTTCGAGTTCGTCGAGGAGGCCGGGGTCGCGGCCGGGCGCCAGCTCGGCCTCGTACTCCGTCCAGCCGGACGCGGCGCCCGGGGCGTCGAGACGGACCGCCGTGACGCGGTCCGCGCTGAGCTCGGCCAGGAGGGCGCCGTCCGCGTCGAGCAGGTGCCGGACCTCCCGGTGGGAGACGATGCGGACGAGCGGCACGAGGGCCGCGCCGCGCGTACGGGCGCGGACGAGCGACGCCATCTCGCGCGGGACCTCGTCGGCGAGCGGGGCGCGGATCTCCTCCCGCACGGCGGGGGCGACGGGGAGCTTCAGGTGCCAGCCGACGTCCTCGCCGCCCGTGCGGCGCCGCAGGGTGATGCCGGCGGCGGCGAGGCGGCGGTCGGCGGTGTCGTAGTAGACGGCGTCGAGCTCGGCGGGGCCCCGCTCGGTGACGGTGGCGACGGGCCCCTTCCCGCTGAGATCGGGCAACCGGGCCGTGCCCGCCTTGCGGGCCGCGTACGTCCGCTCGATCTCTCGCACGGTGTCCGTCATGCCAGCGAATCTAGTCCGCGCGCGTCCGGGGTGGCACCCCCGGAAACCGCCGTGCCCGGCGGAGCCGCTACGCCGACACCGGCCGCTGGGCCTTGATGGACTGGAGCAGCCCGACCGCTATCCACGCCGCGAACATCGACGACCCCCCGTAGGAGACGAACGGCAGCGGCAGGCCCGTCACCGGCATGATGCCGAGCGTCATGCCGATGTTCTCGAAGCTCTGGAACGCGAACCAGGCGATGATGCCGGCGGCCACGATCGTGCCGTAGCGCTCGGTGGACTCGCGGGCGATGCGGCACGCGCGCCAGAGCACGACGCCCAGCAGGAAGATGATCGTGCCCGCGCCGAGGAAGCCGAGTTCCTCGCCGGCCACGGTGAAGATGAAGTCGGTCTGCTGTTCGGGGACGAACTGGCCGCTGGTCTGGGAGCCGTGGAACAGGCCGGCGCCGGTCAGGCCGCCGGAGCCGATGGCGATGCGGGCCTGGTTGGTGTTGTAGCCGACGCCGGAGGGGTCCAGGGCGGGGTTGGCGAAGGCGGCGAAGCGGTTGATCTGGTACGTGTCGAGTATCCCGAGCTGCCAGATCAGGAGGCAGCCGATGACGCCCGCCCCGAGGAGCCCGGCGATCCAGCGGTTGGACGCGCCGGAGGCGAGCAGCACGGCGAGGACGATCACGACGAGCACCATGACCGAGCCGAGGTCGGGCATCAGCAGGATGATCAGCGTGGGCAGGGCGGCCAGCCCCAGGGCCTGGACGACCGTGCGGTGGTCGGGGTTCAGGCGCTCGCCGCCGTCGACCTTGCCGGCGAGCAGCATGGCCATGCCCAGCGTGATGGTGATCTTCGTGAATTCGGAGGGCTGGATGGAGAAGCCGCCGCCGAGCTGGATCCAGGAGCGGGCGCCGTTGATGGTCGCGCCGAGCGGGGTGAGCACGGCGAGGGTGAAGAGCACCGAGACGCCGTAGAGGATCGGCACGGCGCCGCGCAGCGCCCGGTGGCCGACCCAGACGGCGCCGACGGCCAGGGCGAGGCCGATGCCGGTGTTGAGGATGTTGCGCAGCAGGAAGTAGTAGGGGTCGCCGTGGTTGAGCTCGTGGCGGCCGCGGGTGGCGGAGTAGACGAGCAGGGTGCTGATGCCGGAGAGGGCGAGGGCGGCGAGCAGCATCACCCAGTCGAGGCGGCGCACGACGGAGTCGGGGGCGGTGAGCCTGGACCAGGGGCCGCGGTCGGGGCTGTAGCGGCGGACGGTGAACTGGTCGGTGGCGGTCACCGGTCCTCCTCCCTGCGGGGCTGGTCGGTGGGCGTCTCGGGCGGCGGCGGGCCGTCGGGCGGGGACGGGCCGCCGGAGGCGCCGGTGTCGCCGGGGGCCGGCGGCGACGCGGAGGCGGAGCCGGAGCCGGACGGGCTGGGCGAGGGCGATTCGATCTTCTGCGCCTCGATGGTGCCGTCCTTTTCGATCTTCGGCAGTCCGGCCTCGGGGTGCGGCAGCAGCGCCTTCTTCTCGTCGATCTTGCCCTGGGGGTCGACGCCGTAGAGGGCGTTGTAGATGTTGCGCACGGCGGGGCCGGAGGCGCCGGAACCCGTACCGCCCTGGGAGATCGTCATGACGACGGTGTAGTCCGAGGTGTAGGTGGCGAACCAGGAGGTGGTCTGCTTGCCGTAGACCTCGGCGGTACCGGTCTTGGCGTGCATGGGGATCTGGCTCTGCGGCCAGCCGGTGAACCGCCAGGCGGCGGTGCCCTCGGTGGCCACGCCGGCGAGGGCGGAGTCGATCTGGTCGCGGGTCCTGCCGTCGAAGGGCAGCTTGCCGTGGGAGGCGGGCTGGATCTCCGTCACGTGCTTGCCGTCGGCGCTGACGACGGCCTTGCCGACGGTGGGGTTGTAGAGGGTGCCGCCGTTGGCGATGGCGGCGTAGATGGTGGCCATCTGGATGGGGGTGACGAGGGTGTCGCCCTGGCCGATGGAGTAGTTGACGGAGTCACCGGCGCGCATGCGCATGCCGGACTCGCAGTTCTCCTTGGCGATCTTCCCGGCGTAGCTGTCGTCCTTCTGGCCCTGCTTGCACCAGGAGTCCTTGTTGGCGTCCCAGTACTTCTTCTTCCACTCGCGGTCGGGGACGCGGCCGCGGACCTCGTTGGGGAGGTCGATGCCGGTCTCCTTGCCCAGGCCGAACTGGTGGGCGGTCTTGTAGAACCAGTCGGCGGGGTGCTTGGGGTTGTTGCCGCCGTCCTTCTGCCACTGGCGGTAGGCCAGGTCGTAGAAGACGGTGTCGCAGGAGACCTCCAGCGCCCGGCCGAGGTCGATGGGGCCGTAGCCCTTGGACTCGTAGTTCTGGAAGACCTGGTTGCCGATGCTGTACGAGCTGGAGCAGTTGTAGTGGTCGGTGAAGGGGTAGCCGGCGTTGACGGCCGCGGTTGCGGAGATGACCTTGAAGATCGAGCCGGGGGCGGCCTGGCCCTGGATGGCGCGGTTGAGCAGCGGGTAGTCGGAGTCCTTGCCGGTGAGGTCCCGGTAGTCCTTGGCGGAGATGCCGCCGACCCAGACGTTGGGGTCGTAGGTCGGGTTGGAGGCCATGGCGACGACGCGGCCGGTCTTGGCCTCCATCACCACGACGGCTCCGGCGTCGGCCTTGTAGGTGGTGCCGGTGTTGCGGTCGACCTCCTTGCGGGCGTCCTTCATCGCCTGGTCCAGTTCCCGTTCCGCTATGGCCTGCACGCGGGCGTCGAGGCTGGTGACGATGTTGGCGCCGGGCTGGGCCTTGTCGCTCTTGGCCTTGCCGATGACGCGGCCGAGGTTGTCGACCTCGTAGCGGGTGACGCCGGCCCTGCCGCGCAGCTGGGCGTCGTACTGCCGCTCCAGGCCGGAGCGGCCGACCTGGTCGGAGCGCAACAGCGGGGTGCGGGAGCTCTTGGCCTTGGTGATCTCGTCGTCGGTGACGGGCGAGAGGTAGCCGAGGACCTGGGCGGCGTTGGCGCCGCCGGGCTGGGCGTAGCGGCGGACGGCCGTGGGTTCGGCGGTGATGCCGGGGAAGTCCTCGGCACGTTCGCGGATCTGCAGGGCCTGCTGGGTGGTGGCCTCGTCGGTGATGGGGATGGGCTGGTAGGGCGAGCCGGCCCAGCAGGGCTTGGGGGTCTTGGCGTCGCACAGCCGGACCTTGGCGGCGACGTCCTCGGGCTTGAGGTTCAGCACGCCGGCGAGGCGGGCGAGGACGGCCTTGCCGCGGTCGCGCATCTTCATCAGGTCGGTGCGGTTGGCGGAGACGACGAGACGGGTCTCGTTGTCGGCCAGCGGCACTCCGCGGGCGTCGAGGATGGAGCCGCGGGTGGCGGGTGCGACGACCTGCTGGATGTGGTTGTTGGCGGCCTCGGCGGTGTACTGGTCGCCGTTGCGGATCTGGAGGTACCACAGGCGGCCGCCGAGGGTCAGCAGCAGGGAGACGACGAGGATCTGAAGGACGATCAGCCGGATCGTCACCCGGTTCGTCCGGCCGGACTCGGACAGGCCGCTCACAGGCGCTTCATCCCCTTCACGCGGCCGGCCCGCCGGACGGGCTTGGCGATCAGCATGCCGCGCTGGCCGCTCAGCCGCCCGCCGCCGAGCCGGCCACCACCGAACCGGCCGCCGCCGAAGCGTCCGCCGCCGAAGCGACCGCCGCGCCCGCCGCCGAAGAGGCGGCCCTTGGCCGCCCGGCCGCCGCGCCCGCCGCCGTTCGCGGCGCGCCAGCCGTAGCCGCCCTCGCCGCCGGAGGAGGCCGTGCCGTCCCCGGTCAGCGGGTCGCTGACCGTGCGCCGGGCCAGCGCCATGATCAACGGCACGGTGAAGGGCGCCAGCAGCAGGTCGTAGAGCAGGGCGGTGAACAGCAGCCCGGTCAGGCCGACGTGGCGGGCGGCGGTGTCGCCGACGAGGGAGCCCACGCCCGCGTAGAGCAGGGTCGAGGCGACGGCCGCGCCGGCGACGACGACCATGGGCACGGTGGCCGAGCGCAGATGGCCGCTCTCGGGTTTGGCGAGGCCGACGAGATAGCCGACCAGGCACAGGACCAGGGCGTAGCGCCCGGTGGCGTGGTCGGCGGGGGGCGCGATGTCGGCGAGGAGGCCCGCGCCGAAGCCGACGAACGCGCCGGCCGTGTGGCCGTACACGAGGGCGAGGCCGACGACGACGAGGAGCAGCAGATCGGGGACGGCGCCGGGGAGATGGAGCCGCGCGAAGACGCTGACCTGGACGACGAGGGCCACCACCACGAGCGCGGTCGACAGCAGGATCCGGTTGAGGCGCATGGGTCGTCAGTCCCTGGGTGTGTCGCTCGCGGAGGGGGTGGGGGTGGCCGTGACGGTCACCGTGGGGGCGGGCCTCGGGGTTTCCGGCTTGGGGGGCAGCACGGTGTCGCGGGGGTCCTCACGGGGTGGCTGGACGACGACGCCGACGAGATCGAGCTTGCTGAAGCCCACGAAGGGCCGCACCTGGAGGGTTCGGGTCAGTCCCCCGCCGGCGGGTTCGACGCGGGTGACCTCGCCGACGGGCACGCCGGGGACGAAGGGCTTGTTCCGGCTGGAGCCGAAGGTGACGAGGCGGTCGCCGGGGTGGACGACGGCCTTGCCGTTGAGCAGTTCGACGCGCAGGGAGCGGTCGCCCTGGCCGTTGGCGAAGCCCAGTTCGCCGGTCTTCTCCATGCGGGTGCCGACGGTGAACTTGGGGTCGCCGGCGAGCAGGACGGTGGAGGTGGTCGGGCCGACGGTGGTGACGCGGCCGACGAGTCCGTCGCCGTTGATGACGGTCATGTCGCGCTTGACGCCGTCGTCGCTGCCGATGTCGATGGTGACGGTCCAGGAGAAGCCCTGTGCGGCTCCTATGGCGATGACCTGCGCGCCCTTGATGCCGTACTGGCCGCGGCCGGCGGTCTTGAGCATGGAGTCGAGCTGGCGCAGGCGGTCGCTGTTGCGGGCGTCGCTGCCGAGCTTCTGCTTCAGGGCGGTGTTCTCGCGCTCCAGCTCGGTGATCCGGCGGCTGCGGTCACCGGAGTCGCGGACCGCCGCGAAGGCGTCGCCGACCGGGTCGACGGCCGCCGCCACCCCCTCCTCGACCGGGCCGAAGGCCGAGGCGGCGGCATGCCGGGCACCGTCGAGGGGGGACTGTTCGCCGCCGCGGATGTCGACCGTGATCAGCGCGAACGCGACGGCGACCAGCAGCGCCAACAGCAGCCGGCTCTCTCGTGTGTCCCTCACGTGCGGCGGCGTGCCCTTCTCGTCGGACCGGCCGGCCCCGGTTGCGGGCCGGTCGGTCGGGAGCGTCTGAATCGGGAGCGTTCTGCCTGTTACCAGGCTGTATATCAGGTTGTCCGGCGGCTGCCGCGCCGACTCGGTGCCCCTTTTCGGCCTCCTGTTCCGCTCAGCGGCGCGGCTGGGCGTCCAGCACCTGCTGGAGCGCCTCGAACTCCTCGACGCACTTGCCCGAGCCGAGGGCCACGGAGTCCAGCGGGTCCTCGGCGATGTGGATGGGCATGCCCGTCTCGCGGCGCAGCCGCTCGTCGAGCCCGCGCAGCAGGGCGCCACCGCCGGTGAGAACGATGCCGCGGTCCATCACGTCACCGGACAGCTCGGGCGGGCACTTGTCGAGGGTCGTCTTGACGGCGTCGACGATGGAGTTGACCGGCTCCTCGATGGCCTTGCGGACCTCGGCGGCCGAGATGACGACGGTCTTGGGCAGTCCGCTGACCAGGTCGCGGCCGCGGATCTCGGTGTGCTCGTCCTGCTCGAGGTCGTAGGCCGAACCGATGGTGATCTTGATTTGTTCGGCGGTGCGCTCGCCCAGCAGGAGGCTGTACTCCTTCTTGATGTGCTGGATGATCGCGTTGTCCAGTTCGTCGCCGGCGACCCGGATGGACTGGGCGGTGACGATGCCGCCGAGGGAGATGACGGCGACCTCGGTGGTGCCGCCGCCGATGTCCACCACCATGTTGCCGGTGGCCTCGTGGACGGGCAGGCCCGAGCCGATCGCGGCCGCCATCGGCTCCTCGATGATGTGCACCTGGCGCGCGCCGGCCTGGGTGGACGCCTCGATGACGGCGCGTCGCTCGACGCCGGTGATGCCGGAGGGCACGCAGACCACGACCCGGGGGCGGGCCATCCACCGCCGCTTATGGATCTTGAGGATGAAATAGCGGAGCATCCGCTCGGTGATCTCGAAGTCGGCGATCACGCCGTCCTTCAGCGGCCGGACCGCGACGATGTTGCCCGGGGTCCGGCCGATCATCTTCTTCGCCTCGGCACCCACCGCGAGGATGCCACCGGTGTTCGTATTGATCGCGACGACTGACGGCTCGTTGAGGACGATCCCGCGGCCTCTGACGTACACCAGCGTGTTGGCGGTCCCGAGGTCGACAGCCATGTCACGGCCGATGAACGACATGTTGTTCCCCATGAGGATACGTCTGGCCTTCCCAGCTGGAGCGATTGCTTACTTGAGGTCGGCAGGGGCGGTGCGCTGCGGGCGCCGGAGCTTCATCGTAGTCTCGCCCACTCGAACGCGGCGCGAGGGTGGTTCCTCCGCCATTGTCGGCGGAACACGCATCCGCCCCCGTAATGGTGACGTCGTGTCGGAGTGAGAGGTTCCCTCGTTCGGGCCGCATATGCCAGAGGGCGACCGAAAAGAAAAATCGGTCGCCCCTGATCAGAATGGGTGCAGCCCTGATGAGGTATCAGACAAGCCCCGGAAAGAAAATCTTGATTTCACGCTGCGCGGACTCCTCGGAGTCGGAGGCGTGGATGAGGTTCTCGCGCGTGATGGTGCCGAAGTCACCCCTGATGGAACCGGGAGCGGCCGAGATGGGGTCGGTCGGTCCCGCCAGCGCGCGCACGCCCTCGATCACGCGCTCGCCCTCGACCACCATGGCCACGACGGGGCCGGAGGACATGAAGGCGACCAGCGGCTCGTAGAAGTCGCGGCCGACGTGCTCGGCGTAGTGCTGCTCCAGGGTCGCCCGGTCGAGGGTACGCAGTTCCAGCGCGCTGATCGTCCAGCCGGCCTTGCGCTCGATGCGGCCGGTGATCTCGCCGACCAGGCCGCGACGGACGGCGTCCGGCTTGAGGAGGACGAGGGTGCGCTGGGACATGGTGCGGCTCCTTGCATGGACGAACGGTGCAGTGGGCCAGAGGCTACAGGGGCGCGCGGGAGCACTCCTACCGGGTGCCCCCGCAGCTCAGACGGACTCCGGCGCCGCCTCGGCCTGCGCCGCCGCGAAGCGTGCCTTGGCCGCGTCGACCTTGCGGCCGAAGTGGACCGAGGCCCACCACAGCCCGGCGAAGACCACCCCGAGGATGTACATCGTCGGGACGATCATGCCGCTGGCGATCAGCCCGAGCTGGAGCAGCCAGCCGAGCTGGACGCCGCCGCGCCGGGTGAGCACGCCGCAGAGCAGCACGCTGAGCACCATGGCGGTGCCGCTGACGGCCCAGACCGTGCCGGCGGACAGGTCGGAGGTCTGCATGGCCACCAGGCCGGCGAATCCGATGACGAAGAATTCACCGATCAGAGTGCTCGCGCACAGCGTCCTCATGGGTCAGCCCCTCCTCAGCAGCAGCCGGGCCTCGCCGACCGTGATCACCGAACCGGTCACCAGGACTCCGGCACCGGCGTACTCGCCCTCCTCCTCGGCGAGCGTGATGGCCGCCTCCAGGGCGTCGTCCAGGCGCGGCTCGACCTGCACCCGCTCGGCGCCGAAGACCTCGACCGCGAGCGCGGCGAGCTCGTCGGCGTCCATCGAGCGCTGGGTGGAGTTGCGGGTGACGACGACCTCGGCGAAGACCGGCTCGAAGGCCTCCAGCAGCCCGCGCACGTCCTTGTCGGCGCTGGCGGCGACGACACCGATGAGCCGGCTGAAGCCGAACGCCTCGGTGATCGCCTCGGCGGCCGCCTGCGCGCCCGCGGGGTTGTGCGCGGCGTCGAGCACCACGGTCGGGCTGCGCCGCACGACCTCCAGCCGGCCCGGGGAGGTGACCGACGCGAAGGCGCGGCGGACGGTGTCCATGTCGAGCGTGCGGGCGTGCTGCGAGCCGATACCGAAGAAGGCCTCGACGGCGGCCAGCGCGACGGCCGCGTTGTGGGCCTGGTGCGCGCCGTAGAGCGGCAGGAAGACGTCGGGGTAGTCGCCGCCGAGACCGCGCAGGGTCAGCAGCTGGCCGCCGACGGCGACCTCGCGGGCGGTGACGCCGAACTCCATGCCCTCGCGGGCCACGGTGGCGTCGACCTCGACGGAGCGCTTGAGCAGCACCTGCGCGGCGTCCACCGGCTGCTGGGCGAGGACGACGGTGGCGTCCTGCTTGATGATCCCGGCCTTCTCCTTGGCGATCTCCCCCGGAGTGGCGCCCAGCCGGTCGGTGTGGTCGAGCGCTATCGGCGTGACGACCGCGACCGTGCCGTCGACGACATTGGTGGCGTCCCAGGTGCCGCCCATGCCGACCTCGACCACGGCCACGTCGACCGGGGCGTCGGCGAAGGCCGCGAAGGCCATGGCGGTGAGCACCTCGAAGAAGGAGAGACGGTAGTCCTCGCGCTCGTCGGTCATCTGGACGTACGGCTGGATGTCCCGGTACGTCTCGATGAAGCGCTCGGCGTCGATCGGCGCGCCGTCCAGGCTGATGCGCTCGGTCACCGACTGCACGTGCGGGCTGGTGTAGCGGCCGGTGCGCAGGTCGAACGAGCGCAGCAGCGCCTCGATCATGCGGGCGGTGCTGGTCTTGCCGTTGGTGCCGGTGATGTGGATCGCGGGGTAGGCGCGCTCGGGGTGGCCGAGGATGTCCATCAGGCCGGCGATGCGGACCAGGGACGGGTCGAGCTTGGTCTCCCCCCAGCGCCCGGCGAGCTCGGCCTCCACCTCGCGCAGCGCCCGGTCGACCTCGGGGTCGGTGGGACGCGCGGGGACGCCGTCGCCCTCGGGCGGGCCGGCCTGGGCGCGCAGGGTGCGGCTGCCGGCCTCGATCACCGCCAGGTCGGGGTCACGGGTGGTCTCGGCGTCGACGATCTCCTCGAACCGGTCGCTATCGCCGGGTTCGCCGGATTCGTGGTCGGCTTCGTTGTCGGGGTTGTCGTCGTTCAGGGGGCGCTCGCTCACGGGGTCAGTCTACGGAGGCGGCGGTGCGCCGACGGCTAGGGGCGGTCCTCGGCCGGGTTTATGTGGAGCAGGACCTTCCGGTTTGTCATACCGTTTTGCCTGCGGTTGATCGTAAAAGTCCCCGCCGGGCACACGAGGGCTGGGTGAGCGAGATGCAATCCGAGGACCGGGGCCGGCTCCAGGCCGTCCTGGAGGCGCTGCCCGCCGGCGCCCTGCTGCAGAGCCCGCGCGACGAGGTGCTCGCCGTCAACCGCCGGTTCGTCACCATGTTCGACCTGGACGGCCGGGTCGACCTCTCCCCCGGTGCCCCCGTACGGCCGCTCGTCCCGCTCGTCCGCGCCTTCTTCGCCGATCACACCGCGCCCCGCACCCCCGGCGAGATCCTCGCCCGCCGGCACGTCCACCGCGTGGCCGAGATCCCCTTCACCGACGGGCGCGTCATCCGCCGCGAGGTCGAGCCCCTGCGACACGACGGCGAGTACCTGGGCGCCCTGTGGGTCTACGCCGACATCACCGAGCGCAAGCGGCGCGAGCGCGACCTGGAGCGCGACAACCGCGAGCTGACCGAGCTGGCCCGGCAGCGCAACTCGTTCACCGCCGCCGCCTCCCACGAGCTGCGCACCCCGCTCTCCTCCGTGATCAGCTTCTGCGATCTGCTCGCCGACCCCGCCTTCGGCGCCCTGACCGACGAGCAGTCCTCCTTCGTGGACGCCGTCCGGCGCAACGCCGCCCGCATGCAGCGCGTCATCTCCGACCTGCTGCTGACCACCCGCATGCGGGCCGCCGCCCCGGACCTGGAGTTCGCACCCGTCGACGTGCCGCACATGCTGCTGGAGGCCCTGCTGGACCACATGCCGGCGATCGAGGCGGCGGGTCTCTTCGCCGTCCTGGACTGCGACCCCGGCCCGCCCCTGCGCGGGGACGGGCACCGGCTGCGGCACGTCATCGGCAACCTGCTGGAGAACGCCGCCAAATTCACCCCGCCGGGCGGCCGCCTCGACATCACCGCCGCGCCCCGGGGCCCGTACTGGGACATCGAGGTCGCCGACACGGGCATCGGCATCCCCGACCAGTACCGCCACGAGATCTTCAGCGGCTTCGTCCGCGCCCCCAACGCCCGCTCCGGCGGCTACCCCGGCACGGGCCTGGGCCTGGCCATCGCCCGTACGGTGGTCCAGCTGCACGGCGGCACGATCACGGCCGCCGGGCACGGCGGGGGCGGGAGCGGCGCCGTCTTCCGCATCCGCCTGCCGATCGCCGGACCGCCGGCGGCCCCCGGAGAGGCGGCCGTGCCGTGACCCGCGTCCTGATCGCCGAGGACGACCCCGACCTCGCCCTCGCCCTGCGCGTCCTGCTCACCCGCAGCGGCTACGAGCCCGTGCACGCCGACGACGGGCGCGAGGCCCTGCGGCTGCTCTTCGCCGAGCGGCCCGCGCTGATGATCCTCGACATCGGCCTGCCCGGCCTCGACGGCTGGGAGGTCCTCGAACGCACCCGGGACATGTCCGACCTCCCCGTCCTCCTGCTCACCGCGCGCGGCGCGGAGAGCGACCGCGTGCGCGGCCTGCGCGCGGGCGCGGACGACTACCTCCCCAAGCCCTTCGGCAACGACGAGCTCCTCGCCCGCGTCGAGGCCCTCCTGCGCCGCAGCGCCCCCACCCGCTGGGCCGGCGACTCCTACGGCGACGACGGCCTGCGCCTGGTCCCCGAGCGCCGCTCGGCGGTCTGGCAGGGCCACGAGGCCCGGCTCAGCGACATCGAGTACCGCCTGCTCCAGCTCCTCGTCCGCAACCGGGGCCGGGTGATCACCACCGAGCAGCTGCTCGACCGCGTCTGGGACGACCCGGAGGGCACGGGCCGCGAACGCGTCAAATTCGCGGTCCTGCGGCTGCGTCGCAAGCTCCGCCAAGCGGCCGGCGACGAGGCGGCGGACCCCCTGGAGGCGGTCCGGGGACTGGGGTACCGCTACCGGGCCGCGGAGTAGGTCCGGCACCCGGGGGCTTCGCCCCCGGACCCCCACGGGGTGGTGCGGGCCGCTGGCCCGGTTGTGCCCACCCGTTCCGCCTTGCGGAACGCCTGCCCACAACCGGTGCGGCCACGTTCGGGGCGCAGGGGGCGGAGCCCCCGCCTGGGGCCGGGGCGCAGCCCCGGTGGGGGCGTTCGGGGGCGAAGCCCCCGAAAGAAACGGGAAAGGGCGGGTCCGGGGCAAATCGCAACCGAGCGGCAACCGACGCTCATCCGCACCCGCAACCGGCCCCCCGCACTCTCGGTGGCGTCCCCGCAAGACGGCCCCAGGAGTGAGTCCCCGTGTACCCCCTGCCTCCCCGCAGCGTCGCGATCGTCCTCGGCACCCGCCCCGAGCTCGTCAAGCTCACCGACCTCGTACGTCTCCTGGGCCCCGCCGCGCACCTCGTGCACACCGGTCAGCACTACGACGACGAGCTCTCCGGCCGTTTCCTGACCGAGCTCGGCCTGCCCGAGCCCACCTTCCTGACCGGCGTCGGCGGGCAGTCGCGCGCCGTGCAGATCTCGGCCGCGCTCGCGCAGCTCGACGGCCTCTTCGCCGCCGAGCCGCCGCTGGCCGTCGTCGTCCAGGGCGACACCAACGCCGCCCTCGCCGGCGCGCTCGCCGCCAACGCGCGCGGCATCCCCCTGCTGCACGTCGAGGCCGGTCTGCGCAGCCACGACCGCGACATGCCCGAGGAGCACAACCGCGTCCTCATCGACCACATCTCCGACGTGCTGTGCGCCGCCACCGAGGACAACCGGGCCGGCCTCCTCGCCGAGGGCGTCGACGACGCCCGCATCGCCGTCACCGGCAACACCGTCGTCGAGGCCGTCCGCAACCAGCTCCCGGACGCGGACCGGCGCGCCGCGCTCCTGGACCGGTACGGCCTGACCGCCGACGGTTACGTCCTGGCCACCGTCCACCGGCCCGAGAACACCGACTCCCCCGAGGCCCTGCGCGCGATCCTCACCGAGCTCGGCGCCCTCGCGACGCCCGGCCGCCCGGTGCTGCTGCCCCTGCACCCGCGCACACGGGCCCGGATCGAGGCTGCCCGCCTCACGCACCTGCTCGCCCCGCTCACGGTGAGCGCGCCCGTCGGCTACGGCGAGTTCCTCGCCCTCGCCCGGCACGCGGCGCTGCTCGTCTCCGACTCCGGCGGCATCCAGGAGGAGTGCACCGTCCTCGGCCGCCCCCTGGTCGTCGTGCGGCGCTCCACGGAGCGGCCGGAGGCGATGGGCGACTTCGCCGAGCTCGTCGAGCCGGGCCCGGGGATCGGGCGGGCGGCCCGGCGCCGCCTCGCGGAGGGCGCGGAAGGCCTGGACCGGCTGGCCGCCCTGCCGAGCCCCTTCGGGGACGGCCTCGCGTCCGAGCGGATCGCCGGACTGCTCACCGCGATCGGCGCGCGCGAGCAGCTGACCGCCGCCGCCTGAGCCCCACACACCCCTTCCGGAGCCCTTCCCCGTATGTTCTCCCACCCCCTCCTGCTCGTCTTCCCCTTCTTCCTCCTGCTCTGCTTCCTCCTCTACTGGGCCGGCGCCCGCCATGCCTACCTGCGCCGTCCCGCCGTCACCGACGGCGACCCGAACGCCTTCGACTGGCACTTCTTCGTGCCCTGCCGGGACGAGGAGGCCGTCGTCGGCACCACGGTGACCGCGCTGCGCGCCGACCACCCCGCCGCGCACGTGTGGGTCATCGACGACGACAGCGACGACCGCACCGGCGCCATCGTCGCCGCCCTCGCCGAGGACGACCGGCGCGTGCACCTCGTCCGCCGGCACCGGCCGCACGCCCGGCAGGGCAAGGGCGCGGCGCTCAACACCGCGTACGACGAGCTGAACGACTTCCTGCCGAACGACGCCGACCGCGAGCGCGTCGTCGTGTGCGTCATCGACGCCGACGGCCGGCTCGACCCGCACGCCCTCGCGCGCGTCGCCGGCCCCCAGGGCTTCGGCGACCCCGGGACCGGCGGCGTGCAGGTCAGCGTCCGGATGCGCAACACCGACGACCCGCGCCCGCTCGGCGAGAACCACGGCCGGCTGCGCAACGCCCTCGCCCGGCTCCTCGTGCGCATGCAGGACATGGAGTTCTCCGTCTCCAACGCCGGCATGCAGCTGCTGCGCGGCCGCACCGGTTCCGTCGGCCTCGGCGGCAACGGCCAGTTCACCCGGCTCTCCTCGCTGGACCGGATAGCCGCGGCCGAGCGGCGGCCCTGGCAGCGCGGCGCGCTGCTGGAGGACTACGAGCTCGGCCTGCACATGATCCTCACCGGCGACCGGATAGCGCACATCGCGGACACCTGGGTCTCCCAGGAGGGCCTGCCCCACGGCCGCCGCTTCCTGACCCAGCGCACCCGCTGGGCGCAGGGCAACCTGCAGTGCGTGCGCTACGCGCCGCGCATCGTCTCCTCGCGCCACTACGGCGGCAAGGGCGTGCTGGAGACCCTGTACACCTTCCTCCAGCCGGTCGCGCACCTGGTGACGCTCGCGCTGTGCGCGGTCATGTTCGCCCTGCTCGGCCTGACCGCCGCCCGGGACGGCGCCGGCGAGGCGTTCGGCGGCATGCTGGCGCTCTGGCCGCTGGTGCTGGGCCTGGCCGTGCTGTCCATCGGCCCGTTCGTGCTGTGGGGCCCGGTCTACCGCCGCGACTTCGCCGCCGACCGCTCGCTGCTCACGGCCCTGCTGTGGGGCGTGGCGCTGTGGCTGTACGCCTACCACCTGTTCCCCGCGTCGGCGCGCGGCTTCGTGCGGATGCTGCGCGGCCGCAACGGCTGGGCCAAGACGCGGCGCAACGCCGAGAGCGTGGAGTCCGGCCCGGTCGCCATCGAGGCCTGACGTGCCCTCACCGCTCCCTCGGTGGCCGGCTGAACAAACCACTCCGTGGCATGAGTTCGGTCACAGAATCGCCCGCCCGGGCAACCCGCGCTCACGTTCCGCCATCTGACCGGCGGTGACAGTTCTGCCCGGAGTGGTTCCGGGTGGCGGGACGGAGCGTTGTGCGGATACCGGAACTGAGCACACGGGTGCACTTGTTGCTGCTGACCGCGTGGGCCGTGCTCTGGTTCGTGGTTGTCGAGCCGAGCGGCGGCTTCTCCTGGCACTACCTGCGCACCGGCGGCGAGCTCATCTACGACGGCCGGAGCGACGGCGGGCTGAACCTCTACGCCAGCCATCCCGAACTGCAGATGGGCCCGATCAGCTTCCTGGTCGCGGGCCTGTTCAACCCCTTCCCCGCCGCCGTCGGGCAGGTCATGGCCGAGGCGCTGATGTCGGTCCTGGGACTGGTGATCCTGGTCCTGGCCGGCCGCAGCGCGGCCCGGCACTTCCTGGGCACCGGCACCAACCACCAGCGGCTGCGGCAGCGGGTGCTCGTCGCGGGCCTGGCCTTCATCCCCATGTGGATCGAGGTCTCGGTCCGCTTCGCGCATCTGGACGATGTCCTCGCGCTGTTCTTCACGGCCCTGGCGGTGCGCTACCTGACGCGCTGCGACGCGGCGGCCACCGGCATCTGCCTGGCCCTGGCCATGAACTCCAAGCCGACCGCGCTGGCGTTCCTGCCGCTCGTCCTCGCCCTGCCCAAGGAGCGCTGGCTGCGCGCCGGGCTGTGGTGCGTCGGCCTGGTGGCCGCCTTCTGGCTGCCGTTCTTCCTCGTCGACCCGCACTCGTTCGCCGCGGCGAAGTTCACCATCCCCAACAACCCGGCCTCCGCCCTGCGCTGGCTGGGCGGCAACACCCCCGAGACCCCGAACTGGGCCCGCCCGGCCCAGGCCGCGCTCGGCCTCGCCCTGGGCACCGTCGCCGTGTGGCGCGGCCGCTGGGCGGCGGTCGTCCTGCTGGGCGCCAACGCCCGTATCGTCCTCGACCCCAGCGTCTACACCTACTACACCGCCTCCGTGCTGCTGGGCACCCTGCTGTGGGACGTGTGCGGGCAGCGGCGGCTGGTGCCGTGGTGGAGCTGGATCGCGCTGCTCGTCCTGTACGGCAGCGTCTTCGTGGTGCCCGACGAGTCGGCCAAGGGCCTGATCCGGCTGGGCTTCGTGGTCGTCTCGACGGCCTACGTGCTGTTCGCGCCCGTGCGCGACCGCCGGGACCGGAATCGCCACAGGCCCCTCGACCGGGTGGAAGAGGGGCCTGTGGACGGGCCGTGGGGACCCATGTGGGACCCGGGCAGGACCAGACCCTGGGCGCGCTAGCCGGGCCGCCGCCGGGGCACTAGCCCTGCGGCAGGCCCGCCAGCTGGGCGGTGATCCGCTCGATGTCGGCCTCGGCCGTCGCCAGCCGCTTGCGGATCTTCTCCACCGCGGCCTCGGCGGCCTTGGCCAGGAACGCCTCGTTCCCCAGCTTCGCCGTGCACTGCGCCTTGTCCTTCTCGGCCGCCGTCAGGGCCTTCGTCAGACGCTTGCGCTCGGCCTCGACGTCGATCGTGCCGGAGAGGTCGAGGGCGACCGTGGCACCGCCGATCGGCAGGGTCGCGGTGGCCTGGAAGCCCTCCTCGGCCGGCTGGAGACGCAGCAGCTGACGGATCGCGCCCTCGTGCGCCGCGAGCGAGGTGCCGGACAGGTCGAGCCGGGCCGGGACCCGCTGGCCGGGCTGGAGGCCCTGGTCGGAGCGGAAGCGGCGGACCTCGGTGATGACCTGCTGGAGGTTCTCGATCTCGCGCTCGGCCTCGGCGTCGCGGAAGCCGCTGTCCTTCGGCCAGTCGGCGATGACGACCGACTCCTTGCCCGTCAGCGCCGTCCACAGCGTCTCGGTGACGAACGGGACCACCGGGTGCAGCAGCTTGAGCGTGACGTCCAGGACCCCGCCCAGGACGCGCGCCGACACCTTGGCCGGCTCGCCGCCGCCCGTGAACGTGGTCTTGGAGAGCTCGACGTACCAGTCGAAGACCTCGTCCCACGCGAAGTGGAAGAGGGCGTCGGACAGCTTGGCGAACTGGTAGTCGTCGTAGAAGGCGTCGACCTCGGCCACCGTGGCGTTGAGCCGCGAGAGGATCCAGCGGTCGGTCGCCGACAGCTGCTCCACCGGCGGCAGCTCGCCCTCGACCGTCGCGCCGTTCATCAGCGCGAAGCGCGTGGCGTTCCAGATCTTGTTGGCGAAGTTGCGCGAACCCTGGACCCAGTCCTCGCCGATCGGCACGTCGACACCCGGGTTGGCGCCGCGCGCCAGGGTGAAGCGGACGGCGTCGGAGCCGTACGTGTCCATCCAGTCGAGCGGGTTGACCGCGTTGCCGAAGGACTTCGACATCTTCTTGCCGAACTGGTCGCGGACCATGCCGTGCAGGGCGATGGTGTGGAACGGCGGGGTGCCGTCCATCGCGTACAGGCCGAACATCATCATCCGGACGACCCAGAAGAAGAGGATGTCGTAGCCGGTGACCAGGACGGAGTTCGGGTAGAACTTCTCGACGCTGTCGGTCTTCTCGGGCCAGCCCAGGGTGGAGAAGGGCCACAGGCCGGAGGAGAACCAGGTGTCGAGGACGTCCGTCTCCTGGTGCCAGCCCTCGCCCGCCGGCGGCTGCTCGTCCGGGCCGACGCAGACCATCTCGCCGTCCGGGCCGTACCAGACCGGGATGCGGTGGCCCCACCACAGCTGGCGCGAGATGCACCAGTCGTGGAGGTTGTCGACCCAGTCGAAGTAGCGCTTCGACATCTCCTCGGGGTGGATCTTGACCTTGCCGTCGCGGACGGCGTCGGCGGCGGCCTTGGCCAGCGGGCCGGTCTTCACCCACCACTGCATCGACTGGCGCGGCTCGAGCGTCGTCTTGCAGCGCGAGCAGTGACCGACGGAGTGCGTGTAGGGGCGCTTCTCGGCGACGATCCGGCCCTCGGCGCGCAGGGCGCCGACGATCGCGGAACGGGCCTCGAAGCGGTCCAGGCCCAGGAAGGGGCCGTGGGCGGTGATGACACCGTGCTCGTCGAGGACGGTGAGCGACGGCAGGTCGTGGCGGCGGCCGATCTCGAAGTCGTTCGGGTCGTGGGCCGGGGTGACCTTGACGGCACCCGTGCCGAACCCGGGGTCGACGTGCTCGTCGGCGACGACCGGGATGCGGCGGCCGGTCAGCGGCAGCTCGATCTCGGTGCCGACGAGGTGCTTGTAGCGCTCGTCCTCGGGGTGGACGGCCACGGCGGTGTCACCGAGCATCGTCTCGGCGCGGGTCGTGGCCACGACGATCGAGGCATCGCCCTCGCCGTACTTGATCGAGACGAGCTCGCCCTCGTCGTCCTGGTACTCCACCTCGATGTCCGAGATGGCGGTCAGACAGCGGGGGCACCAGTTGATGATGCGCTCGGCACGGTAGATCAGCTCGTCGTCGTAGAGCTTCTTGAAGATCGTCTGGACGGCCTTGGACAGGCCCTCGTCCATGGTGAAGCGCTCGCGCGACCAGGCGACGCCGTCACCGAGGCGGCGCATCTGGCCGGAGATCTGGCCGCCGGACTCCGCCTTCCACTGCCACACGCGCTCGACGAACGCCTCGCGGCCGAGGTCGTGGCGCGACTTGCCCTCCTTGGCCAGCTCGCGCTCGACCACGTTCTGGGTGGCGATGCCGGCGTGGTCCATGCCGGGCTGCCAGAGCGTCTCGTAGCCCTGCATGCGCTTGCGGCGGGTCAGCGCGTCGATCAGCGTGTGCTCGAACGCGTGCCCGAGGTGGAGGGAGCCGGTGACGTTGGGCGGGGGGATGACGATCGTGTACGGAGGCTTCTCGCTCTTCGCGTCGGCCTCGAAATAGCCCCGCTCTACCCAGCGCTCGTACAGCGGCCCCTCTACTTCGGCCGGCGCGTACTGGGTCGGCAGTTCGGGGACGCTGTTCGGAGTCTGCTGAGTGTTCTCGGTCACGGGGCGATTCTACGGGGAGGGTGCGACAGCCCACGAACCCGTTTCGGCCCCCGGGTGAGGCCCGTACGGGCGATCGGGAAGGATGACGTGACTGATCACTGACAAGCGCAGAGGCACCGATGAGCCAGTACCAGCCGGGCCCGTACGGCGGGCCCCCGAACCCGTACGCACAGCCCGGCCATCCGCAGCAGCAGGCGCCGTACCCGTACGCGGCTCCGTACGCGGCTCCGTACGCGGCTCCGTACGCGGCTCCGTACGCGGCGTACCCCCCGCCGGTGCCGCCGATGCCGGTGCCGGTGCCGGTGCCGCCGGCCGACCGCAAGGGCAAGGCCATCGCGATCGCGCTCGGCGCGATGATCCTCACCGGTGCGGTCGTCGCCGGCGGGATCGTGCTCCTCAAGAGCCGCGAGGACGCCGGCGGGAGCACCGTCCCCGACGACGGCAAGCGGTATCAGCTCGTCACCCCGGACACCGTCCTCGGCGGCGAGTACACGAAGGACACCGCCAAGCCGGCGGCCCGGATGGAGGCGGACGACCTGGCGGAGCTGCGGAGCCTGGGCGTCACGGACCCCGAGGGCGTGGACGGCAAGTACCGGGCCGGCACCGGATCGGGCCGGAAGATGCTGGAGTTCCGCGGGGCCTGGGGCCGGATCCGCAAGCCGGAGGCCGTCGTCGACGGCCTGTTCCGGCACATGAACGCGAGCTCCGGGCGCAAGCGCGCCGCCGGCGGCAAGGGCACGGTGTTCGAGGGCACCCCGCGCGCGGTCACCCCGAGCGGCCTCGACAACGCCGTGATGAAGTGCCAGAACGGCAGGCACTCGGCGAACGGCACAAGCTTCACCCTCCCCATCTGCATCTGGGCCGACCACAGCACCATGGGCATGGTGATGGCCGCCGACGCCGCGTCCGTCCTCGCCGGACGCGGCACGGACATCGACGCGGCGGCGGAGCTGGCCACGAGGCTCCGCCATGACGCGCGCGTGGAGATCCCGAACCGGTAACGCGCACGCCCCCGGGGAGCCGGTCCGTTCCGCCATCGGCAAGGATGACGAGTGACTGATCACTGACAAAGACAGAGGCATCGATGAGCCACGACCAGCCGGGCCCGTACGGCCAGCCGGGCCAGCAGGGGCACCAGGGACAGCAGGGGCCGTACGGCCAGCCCTACCCGCAGCAGCCGCCGGCCCCGTACGGCCAGCCCAACCCCTACGCCCAGCAGCAGCCCGGCCCGTACGCCCAGCCGAACCCCTACGGCCAGCAGCAGCCCGGCCCGTACGGCGCCCCGCAGCAGCCGGGCGCGCCGTTCCCGCCGCCGATACCCCCGCAGGGCGGCGGCAAGGGCAAGGCCATCGGTATCGCGCTGGGCGCGGTGATCCTGGTCGGCGCGATCGTCGCGGGCGCCGTCGTCCTCATGGGCAGCGATGACGACAAGGGCTCCCCGAAGGCGAAGCCCAAGAACGCCCCGTCGGCGAGTGCGCCGACCAGCGCGGCGCCGGCGCCGGGAGACGGCAAGCGGTACAAGCTGACCGCGCCGAACCTGCTCCTCGGTGAGTACAAGAAGGACCCCACCGAGAAGGACGACGAGTTCAGCCAGAAGGACAAGGACAGCCTGGCGGTCGTCGGCGTCACCGAGGCGGAGACCACCGGGGGCACGTACAAGACCACCGGATCCGCGCCGAAGATCCTGAAGTTCAACGGCCTCTGGGGCAAGGTGACGGACCCGGACGCCACGGTCAACGCCATGTTCACCAGCGCGGCGATCGGGGCGAAGAAGGACTCCTCCGGCGCCCAGAAGTTCGAACTCGAGGGCAGCCCGCGGAAGGTCAGCCCCAGCGGTCTCGACGACGGCGCGGTGATGAAGTGCCAGACGGCCCGGATCACGGACCCGTCCATGGGCGCGCAGAACTTCAGCATGCCGCTGTGCATCTGGGCCGACCACAGCACCGTTGGCATGGTCTTCGCCACCGACGCGGCCAGCATCCTGGCCCACAAGGACGTTCCGCTGGAGCAGGCGGCCGAGACCACCGCGAAGACCCGCACGGCCACGCGCGTCCCGCTCACCCCGTGAACCGGGGGCGCAACTGTTCCAGAACCGTTGCGCCTCCGAGCCGGGCTCGGTATCGGTGATCCGAAAGGATGATGGCCTGATACCGACGACTGCTGATCCGCTGTGAAGAGGATGCGATGAGTTACCACCAGCCGGGCCCCTACGGCCAGCCTCCCCAGCCGCCCCAGGGCCCGAACCCCTACGGCCCCGGCGGCGCTCCGGGCCAGCCCGGCTACGGCTACCCGCCGCCCCCGCCGCCGCAGCAGCCGTACGGCGCGCAGCCTCCTTACGGCGCCCCGCCCCAACCCCCTTACGGCGCTCCCCAGCAGCCGGCCGGCTGGGGCCAGCCGCCGATGCCCCCGCAGGGCGGCGGCAAGGGCAAGGCCATCGGCATCGCGATCGGCGCGGTGGTGGTCGTCGGCGCGATCGTGGGCGGCTTCGTACTCCTGAAGGGCGGCGGGAGCGACGACGGCGGTAGCGGCGGCGGTATCGGTGGCGGCGGCGGCAAGATGAAGCCGTACACGATCGTCATGCCGGAAGCGATCCTGGACGGGAAGTTCACCAAGGCGTCCACGGACACCAAGACCCCGGGCGGCACCACGCCCCAGGACGACCAGAAGCTGAAGGACCTCGGCGTCGAGGGCGGGACGACCGCGGGCGCCCCCTACAAGAACGCCGAGGGTCAGACCCTCAGCGTCAACGGCGTGTACGGCACGATCGCCGACCCCCGCAAGTCGGTCGACATCGCCATCGCCAAGGGCACCGAGCAGCAGCAGAAGATGATCGCTTCCTTCAACGGCAAGCTCGAAACCATCACGCCCTACACCGAGTTCAAGCCGAGCGGTTTCGACGGCGTGGTGATGAAGTGCCAGACACAGAAGATCACCACGAACTTCGGCGGCATCTCGTCCTCCGCCGAGAACTCGACCTGCATCTGGGGCGACGGCAGCGCCATCGGCATCGTCCAGCACCAGGTCCGTGGCCCTTCGTCCGCTCCCGGCGCCCCGGCGCCGAACGGCAAGGTGATGACCGCCCAGGAACTCTCCGGCGCCGCGGCCAAGGTCCGCAACGAAGTCCGCAAGGAGAAGTAGGCCCCTGAACCGGACCGGGCTCATCGCCTCGGCCACGGCCGCCGCGCTCTGCATCACGGCGGCCGTGGCCACCGCCGTGCTCTTACCCGGGCACCACCACCCCGGCGACGCCCCGCCGGTCCGCATCGTCACCCCGCCCACCCTCGCGGGCGGCACGTACCGCCTCACGGCCGACACGGCCCGGCTCAGGCGCGAGGGCCTGTCCGTGGACGCCGCCGTCCCCGACGGAGCCACCTCCGTCCTCGCCCGCTACCAGCGCGCGAACGCCCCCTCGGGCACGCTCTCCCTCTCCGCCCTCTACGGCGACCCGGGCGACCCGGCCGCCGTCCTCGACGGCATGTTCCAGGACTTCCGCTCCCCCACCCGCCGCGAGACCTTCCACCCGGCCGGCGCCTCGGGCCCCGCCATCGAGTGCGAGGTCGTCCGCATGGACGACAGCACATTCGCCCCCGCGTGCGCCTGGGCGGAAAAGACCGACGCCGCACTGCTCATCGAGGCCGATCCGTCCCGCAGGAATGCGACGTCCGTGGACGCGGCGGCCTTCGCGAAACTCACCGCGCGAATCCACGACGACGTACGAAAGCCCGGCTGAGCCAAAGAGGGGGCGCCCGGCACGATCGCCGGGCGCCCCCCACCACACACAGTGCGCGGCAAGCGCTTCGCTACGCGCTCTTCTCGTGCCGCTCGTCCTTGCCCACGATGCGTGGCTCGCGCGGGACCAGGGTCGGGTTGACGTTGGAGTGGACGACGTCGGCCGTGATGACGACGCGGGCCACGTCCTTGCGGGACGGGACCTCGTACATCACCGACATCAGCACCTCCTCCATGATGGCGCGCAGGCCGCGCGCGCCCGTTCCGCGCAGGATCGCCTGGTCGGCGATGGCCTCCAGGGCCGGGCGGTCGAAGTCGAGCTCGACACCGTCGAGTTCGAAGAGCCGCTGGTACTGCTTCACCAGCGCGTTGCGCGGCTCGACGAGGATCTGGAGGAGCGCCTCGCGGTCGAGGTTGTGGACGCTCGTGATGACGGGGAGGCGGCCGATGAACTCGGGGATCATGCCGAACTTGACCAGGTCCTCCGGCATGACCTCCTGGAACTGGTCGCTGGCCTCGATCTCGCGCTTGGAGCGGATCGTGGCGCCGAAGCCGATGCCCTTCGCGCCCGCGCGGGACTCGATGATCTTCTCCAGGCCGGAGAAGGCACCGCCCACGATGAAGAGGACGTTCGTCGTGTCGATCTGGATGAATTCCTGGTGGGGGTGCTTGCGCCCGCCCTGCGGCGGGACGGAGGCCGTGGTGCCCTCCAGGATCTTCAGCAGGGCCTGCTGGACGCCCTCGCCGGAGACATCTCGTGTGATCGACGGATTTTCGCTCTTTCGGGCGACCTTGTCGATCTCGTCGATGTAGATGATGCCGGTCTCGGCCTTCTTGACGTCGTAGTCGGCGGCCTGGATCAGCTTCAGCAGGATGTTCTCGACGTCCTCGCCGACGTAGCCGGCCTCGGTCAGGGCCGTGGCGTCGGCGATGGCGAACGGGACGTTCAGCATGCGGGCCAGGGTCTGCGCGAGGAGCGTCTTGCCCGAGCCCGTGGGGCCGAGGAGCAGGATGTTCGACTTCGCGAGCTCGATGCCGTCGTCGCGGTTGTGACCGCCGTTCTCTCCGGCCTGGACCCGCTTGTAGTGGTTGTAGACCGCTACGGAGAGGGCCTTCTTGGCGGCCTCCTGGCCGACGACGTAGCCCTCGAGGAACTCGTAGATCTCGCGGGGCTTGGGGAGCTCCTCCCACCGCACCTCGGAGGTCTCGGCGAGCTCCTCCTCGATGATCTCGTTGCAGAGGTCGATGCACTCGTCGCAGATGTACACACCAGGACCCGCGATGAGCTTCTTCACCTGCTTCTGGCTCTTGCCGCAGAACGAGCACTTGAGCAGGTCGCCGCCGTCACCGATGCGTGCCACGAGGTGCTTCCCCTTCGCCTGGGATCCGCCTTGTTCTGCGGACCCGGGTGCTTGCCTATCGACGGTACCTTGCCGGGCCCCCCGTGCGGGCCCCCCTTGGTCCTACTCGGCCAAGGGGGGTACCGGCGGCACAGTGGTCCGGGGCGGGCCCGGACCGCGGTGGCGGACCGATACGGGACCGATACGCCGGAAAGGTCGGACCGGCCGGTCGTCAGACCGCGACGGACGACTTGCGCGTCGAGACGATCTGGTCGACCAGGCCGTACGCGAGCGCGTCCTCCGCGGTGAGGATCTTGTCGCGCTCGATGTCGTCGCGGATCCGCTCGATCGGCTGGGTGGAGTGCTTGGCCAGCATCTCCTCCAGCTGGGTGCGCATGCGCAGGATCTCCTGGGCGGCGATCTCCAGGTCGGAGAGCTGCTCCCGGCCCGTCTGGGTGGACGGCTGGTGGATCAGCACCCGCGCGTTGGGCAGCGCCATGCGCTTGCCCGGGGTGCCGGCGGCCAGCAGCACGGCGGCGGCCGAGGCGGCCTGGCCCATGCAGACGGTCTGGATGTCCGGCTTCACGAACTGCATCGTGTCGTAGATCGCGGTCAGCGCGGTGAACGAGCCGCCGGGCGAGTTGATGTAGATCGAGATGTCACGGTCGGGGTCCATGGACTCCAGGCACAGCAACTGCGCCATGACGTCGTTGGCCGAGGCGTCGTCGATCTGCACGCCGAGGAAGATCACGCGCTCCTCGAAGAGCTTCGCGTACGGGTCGTACTCGCGCACGCCCTGCGAGGTGCGCTCGACGAAGCGCGGGACGACGTAGCGGGCTTCGGCCCGGGGGCCGGTGTAGAGGCCGCTGGGGGACGAGATGTTCATGCGGGTGTTCACCATCCTGGTGGCGGTCGGTGGGCTGGAAAGCGGCTGGAAGCGGTACTGCCGGGGCTCAGGCCCCGGTGCCGCCGCCGCCCGGAACGCCGGAGGCGTGGGTGATGATCTCGTCGATGATCCCGTACTCCTTGGCCTCCTGCGCGGTGAACCAGCGGTCGCGGTCGCCGTCGCGGATGATCGTCTCGACGGTCTGGCCGGTGTGCTCGGCGGTGATCTCGGCCATGCGCTTCTTGGTGCGCAGCAGCTGCTCGGCCTGGATCTTGATGTCCGAGGCGGTGCCGCCGAGGCCCGCGGAGCCCTGGTGCATGAGGATGTCGGTGTTGGGCAGCGCGAAGCGCTTGCCCGGGGTGCCGCCGGTCAGCAGGAACTGGCCCATCGAGGCCGCGAGGCCCATGCCGATGGTGACCACGTCGTTCGGGATGTACTGCATGGTGTCGTAGACCGCCATGCCGGCCGTCACCGAGCCGCCGGGGCTGTTGATGTAGAGGAAGATGTCCTTGGTCGGGTCCGCGGCCAGGAGGAGCATCTGCGCGGTGATCTTGTTGGCGATGTCGTCGTCGACCTGCTGGCCGAGGAAGATGATCCGCTCCCCGAGCAGCCGGTTGTAGACCTGGTCGCCGAGGCCACCACCGATGGCGATCTCACCGGCGGCGGAAGGCATCAGATTCGTCACGTATCCACCTGCTCGTCTCTGACGGCAACGGGCCGTCTCCGCGTCTTTACTGGGGACCGGGGCCGGCACGGCCGGAAACGGCTTCCGGCGCGCTGCCAAGTCTTCCCCTGCCCTCGTATCTACGGACCCTAACGCGCTGGTCGGCAGGCGCCATCCCGCATGAGGAACTGTTCGCTCTGAGCGCAGGTTCCCCGGCGGTTCCGGAGCCGTTCCGGGACCGTTCCGCGGCGTGCGGGGCCCGGGGCGGGCAGGGGGCCGGAGGGGTCCCGCACCGGGCCCCCGAGGAGGGCGTACGAGGGCGTACGGCGCCGCCGGGCGCCGGCCCGGGCGGAACCGGGCCGGAAACCGGGCCGGAAGGGCCCCGGGGGCGCCCGGAGAGCGCGGCGGGCCCGGACGCGGGCCCCGCCGCCGGTGGCGGAGGGGGCGCGTCCGGGCCCGTACACCCGTGGAGGGTGAGGCGCGGAGGGCCGGGGATCAGGCCTCGGACTTGTCCTCGCCGGCCTCGACGGCCTCGGCAGCGGCCTCGACCGTCTCGCCGGCCTCGTCCTCGTCCTCGTCGAGGTCGACGACCTCGCCGTTGCTGTCCTTGACCGTGGCGGCCTCGACGACGGTCGCGAGGGCCTTGCCGCGGGCGACCTCACCGACGAGCATCGGGACCTGGCCCTGCTCGACGACGGCCTGCGCGAACTGGTCGGGGCTCATGCCGGAGGACTGGGCGCGGCGCATGAGGTGCTCGGTGAGCTCCTCCTGGTCGACGCCGACC
This sequence comes from Streptomyces sp. NPDC049577, assembly GCF_040675635.1. Classification (NCBI taxonomy): domain Bacteria; kingdom Bacillati; phylum Actinomycetota; class Actinomycetes; order Kitasatosporales; family Streptomycetaceae; genus Streptomyces; species Streptomyces sp. NPDC049577. The sequence goes on along the minus strand of NZ_JBFAPH010000039.1, from coordinate 3,019 downwards.
TTCTCCTTGTTGACGATCTCGTCGAGGACGAACTGGGTCTTGATGCCCTTCTCGGCCTGCTCCTTGAGCTCGGCGTCGAACTCCTCGGCGGACTTGCCCTGGATCTCGAGGTACTTCTCGAGGGTCAGGCCCATCTGGCCGAGCTGGTGGTGCTCGAGGTTGTGCTTGCGGGTGCGGATCTCGTCCTCGAGCAGCTTCTCGGGCATCGGGACCTCGACGAGCTTCAGCAGCTCCTCGAGGACCTTCTCCTGGGCCTGGGTGGCCTGGTCGAACTTCTTCATCCGCGCGAGGCGCTTGCGGCTGTCCGCCTTGAGCTCCTCGAGGGTGTCGAACTCGCTCGCCAGCTGCGCGAACTCGTCGTCCAGCTCGGGCAGTTCACGGGACTTGACGGCCGTGACGTCGACCTTGACCTCGGCCTCCTTGCCCTCGGCGGAGCCGCCCTTGAGGACGGAGGTGAAGGTGGCGGTGCCACCGGCCTCCAGACCGGTGACGGCCTCGTCGATGCCGTCCAGCAGACGGCCGGAGCCGATGGTGTAGTCGACACCCTGGGCGACGCCGTCCTCCAGCACCTCGCCGTCGACCTTGGCCTCGAGGTCCACGGTGACGATGTCGCCCTCGGCGGCGGCGCGCTCGACCGGGGAGGTGGTGGCGAAGCGCTCACGCAGCTGCTCGACGGACTTCTCGACGTCCTCGTCGGTGACCTCGGCGGCGTCGACGACGACCTCGATGCCGGAGTAGTCCGGGATCTCCAGGGCCGGACGGATGTCCACCTCCGCGGTGAAGGCCAGCAGCTCGCCGTCCTTCAGCTCGGTGATGTCGACCTCGGGCTGGCCCAGCGGGTTGAGCTCACCCTCGTTGACGGCCTCGGTGTAGAACTTCGGGAGCGCGTCGTTGACGGCCTCCTCCAGCACCGCACCGCGGCCGAAGCGCTGGTCGATCACACGGGCCGGGATCTTGCCCTTGCGGAAGCCCGGCACCGTGACCTGGCTGTTGATCTTCTTGTACGCCGCGTCGAGGCTGGCCTTGAGCTCCTCGAAGGGCACCTCGACAGTGAGCCGAACCCGGGTCGGGTTCAGGGTCTCCACGGCGCTCTTCACGGTTCGGTCTCCTTGGGGCTGACTTCTGGTTTTCTGCCGGCGTCTCGGTTGACGTCCGGCGGATCGCGCGCGGTAGATAGAGACACAGACGCGCAGCTTGCATAGTAACCGCAAGCAGGATGAGCCCCACAATGTGATCTTGCTGGTCGGGGTGGCCGGATTCGAACCGACGACCTTCCGCTCCCAAAGCGGACGCGCTACCAAGCTGCGCCACACCCCGTAAGTGCGAGACGTAGGGTACATGCCCCGGAGGCTGTCGGTGACCGGATGACCGCGGCCCGCACCGGTACGCCGACCGGGGGCGCGGGGGTGACGTGCGGCGCGCGGCTCCGACCCGCTACGATGCACACCGTGCCGCAGCGCCGATCGCCCGTACGGGCGGCCGCGCCGAGCGGCGCGCGCGGGCGTAGCTCAATGGTAGAGCCCCAGTCTTCCAAACTGGCTACGCGGGTTCGATTCCCGTCGCCCGCTCCACCGACGCCTCCGGCCGCCCGCCGGAGGCGTCCTTGTGTTTCCGGCCCTCAGCTTGATCTTTAACGTCTGACGTCGAAAGAGGCGTCGTACTTGATCACTCGGTTCGGTAACCGCCGTACGCGGAAGCGGCCTTCGTCTGGATCATGTGCTCCGACCAAGGAACACACACGTCCAGCACGAAGGCCGTGAGGATGAGTCTGCTGCATCACGATGCCCGGCAGGAACCGTTGGCGGACCTGTCACGCTTCCGGGGTGAGTTCTACTCCTGCCTCACCGCTCGTTCGGATGCGCTGTTCGAGCTGGCCGACGCGGTGTTGTGCGGTGACGGGCCGGTGAGATCACTGGTCGAGCTGTCGCTGGTGGGCGAACACCGCCGTGGTCACGGAGGGCTCTATGCGGCTGTCGCCCAGGGGCAGGTCGAAGCGGACCGGATGCGGCGGGCCCTGGCCTCCGTGTCACTGCCTCGTGCTGCTGATGGCCGGCTGGTCCTGGCCGTCGACGTCACGTGCTGGCTGCGGCCGGATGCTCACACCTCACCGGAGCGGATCCTGTGTCACACCTATGGCCGGGGCAAGGACCAGCACATCCCCGTTCCCGGGTGGCCGTACTCGATCATCTGCGCGCTGGAGCCCGGCCGCAGCTCGTGGACCGCCCCGCTGGACGCGCTCCGCCTGGCCCCCGGTGACGACACCGCCACCGTCACCGCCCGGCAACTGCGTGACCTCATTGACCGGCTGATCACCACCGGGCAGTGGCAGGCCGGCGACCCGGACGTCCTGGTCATCGCGGACGCCGGATACGACGCACCCCGCCTGGCCCACCTCCTACAGGACCTGCCGGTCCAGGTCCTGGCCCGGATGCGCTCGGACCGTGTCCTGCGCAGGCCGGCCCCACCCCGGCAGCCTCACACGATGGGCCGCCCGCCTCGGCACGGCGGCGAGTTCGTCTTCGGACAGCCTGACACCTGGGGCACTCCGGACACCGAAACCGTCACCGAAACCCGCCTCTACGGCACCGCCCGAGCACGCTCGTGGGACCGGCTCCACCCCAAACTCACCCACCGCTCTTCCTGGGCCGCGGCCGACGGGATCCTTCCGGTCATCGAGGGGACCGTGATCCGCCTGGACATCGACCGCCTGCCCAGCGGAGCCACCCCCAAGCCCGTCTGGCTGTGGTGGTCAGGCGCCGACGCCACAGAGGCAGATGCCGACCGGCTCTGGCAGGCATACCTGCGGCGCTTCGACATCGAGCACACGTTCCGCCTGTTCAAGCAGACGCTCGGCTGGACCTGCCCGAAGATCCGCACACCCGAGGCGGCGGACCGGTGGACCTGGCTGGTCCTGGCCGCCTACACCCAGCTCCGTCTCGCCCGGCCGCTGGCGGCAGACCTGCGCCGGCCCTGGGAGAAGCCCGCCGCGGCCGACCGTCTCACCCCCGCCCGTGTCCGC
>NZ_JBFAPH010000038.1:0-29297 GCF_040675635.1 Streptomyces sp. NPDC049577 | reverse complement strand
ACCGACCCCAACCGGCTCGTCCAACGCATACACCACGACCTGATCGAACACGCCGGAGGACGACTCAACGACGACGTGGCCGTCATGGTGATCGAAAAGGCCCCCGGCGCTCCATGAGAAGAGCGCCCCGAAGGGGCGCGGGGAACTGCGCGACCGGCCACGACCGACCCGCACGCACCCGACCGCAGCACCACCCCGGACCCCGGCGACACGACAGGCGCGCGGCAAGCGGTGGGCATGAAGGCCCCCAAAGGGGTAAGCAGGAAATATGCCCCTTGAGCGGCGGTTGTCAGGATTCAAACAGCGATGGCACCCCAGCCACGTGCTGATCGCCGTTCCCCTCGGGATCATCGCGCTGGTCGTGGTGGTCGACCTGCTGACGCCGCCGGACATCCACCTGGGCCCGCTGCTGGTCGCCGCGCCCGCGATCAGCGCGGCCATCGGCGGGACGATGCTCACCGCCGCCATAGGCGCCCTCGCCGTGGCGGCGCAGGTGGTCATAGGGGTGTTCCACGGCGGCCTGTCGACGCCGAACCACCAGGCCCAGATCGCCGCCCTGCTGCTCGTCTCGGTGTTCGTGGTGGTCTTCCGCTACGTCCACGAACGCCACGAGCAGCAGCTGAACCAGGCGCGCTGGGTTGCGGAGGTCGCCCAGCGCGTGCTGCTGCGGCCGCTGCCGGCGCGGATCGGTCCGCTGCGGATCGCCTCGATGTATGTGGCGGCGGAGGCCGAGGCCCGGATAGGAGGCGATCTCTACGCCGTCGCCCGGACCCTGCACGGCCACGGCACCCGGATCATGATCGGCGACGTCCGGGGCAAAGGGCTTTCCGCGATCGGTGACGCCGCCCTGCTGCTGGGCGCCTTCCGCGCCGCCGCACACCGCAACCCGCCCCTGCCCCGGCTCGTGGCCCACCTCCAGAACGCCGTCTACTGGGACATGACCGACGCCTCCGAGGGGACGCCCACCGGGGAGGGCTTCATCACGGCGGCTGTCCTGGACGTCCCGGACCACCAGCCGCTCATCCAGCTGATCAACTGCGGACACCCGCCCCCGCTGCTGCTGCACCGCGGCGAGGTGACCGCGCTGACCGTGCGCGACCCCGCCCTCCCTCTCGGCGTCGGGAGCACTCTGACGGAGGACGACTACGAGTCCGAATCGTTCCCCTACCGGGCGGGCGACCTGTTGCTGCTGTACACGGACGGGGTCATCGAGTCGCGCAACGCCGCCGGGCGCTTCTACCCCCTCGCCGAACGGGTCGCCGCCTGGCAGGAGACCGACCCCAACCGGCTCGTCCAACGCATACACCACGACCTGATCGAACACGCCGGAGGACGACTCAACGACGACGTGGCCGTCATGGTGATCGAGCGGCGCCGCGAGGAGTCCGCGTGAGGCGCCGGCCGCACGTCGTGCCGGGCCGCGTGCCGTCCGCGGGCGCGCGGGCCGAGGCGCCCCCGCGCCCGCCGTCGCTGCCCCGGGCCGCGCACCGGCTCGTGGTGGCCGCGTACGTCCTGCTCGGCCTCGGAGTCGCCGCCGACCTGGCATGGAACCCGGGCTGGACCCTCTCCCCGCTGCTGGCCACCGCCCCGGTGCTGGCCAGCATCGGCACGCAGCGCGCCCGGGCCCCCCTCGGCGCCGGGATCGCCGCGCTGATCATGGTGCCGCTGCTGGCGCTGGCCGATCCCAACGTGCCGAACGGTGTGCACATGACCTCGGGGTTCACGGTGCTGGCCGTCACCTGCATCAGCACCGCCAACGTCGTGCTGGCCGCGACGCGGGAGCGCGAGCTCCTGGAGTCCCGCTCGGTGGCGGAGGCGGCCCAGCGCGCGCTGCTGCGGCCGCTGCCGGAACGCGTGAACGGCCTGCGGGTCGCCGTACGCTACCTGGCCGCGGCCGCCGAGGCCCGGGTGGGCGGCGATCTCTACGAGGTGCTGACGACGCCCTTCGGCATCCGGCTGATCATGGGCGATGTCCGCGGCAAGGGGCTGGCGGCCGTCGAGACCGCCTCGGACGTGCTGGGCACGTTCCGGGAGGCCGCCCAGGTCGAGCCCGACCTGGGCGCCGTGGCGCGCCGGCTCGACGCCACGGTGGAACGGCGGCGCAGCAGCGAGGAGTTCGTGACGGCCGCGCTGCTGAACCTGCCGGAAGGGGGCTCCGGCGGCCCCCGGGGCACCCGGGCGGCGCTGGTCAACTGCGGTCATCTGCCGCCGCTGCTCTGGCGGCCGGGCGCGGTGACCGAGCTGGAGACCCGAGCCGCCGACCCGCCGCTGGCTCTGTGGGAGCTCACCCGCGACGCGTACCACGACCGTACGTTCGACTTCGGGCCGGGCGATCTGCTGCTGCTCTACACCGACGGCGTGACGGAGGCCCGCGACCGGGCGGGCCGGTTCTACCCTCTGGCGGAGCGCCTGGCCGGAATGCCGGAGACGGGCTCGCCCGAGGTGCTGCTGGACCGCCTGGTCGCCGACCTGCTGGCGTACACGGGCGGCACGCTGTCCGACGACGCCGCGCTGCTGGCCGTCCACCGAGAGGGCCGTTCGGCGGGCCGGCGCCCCAGGTAGGCCACCGCTGTAACCTCGGCCGATCGCCGGTCGTTTCACCCTGCGTGCGCCGGCGATGGACGGTGACCTGGGCGCTGTGCGTCGCGGTCACCTGGGGACTGGTACGCACCAGTTCCGCCATGCCAGCCTGCAACAGCGCCTGGCCGGGCAGACCGGAGTGCCGGGCCGGCGCACCGAGCCCGCGCGGTCCGTCACCTCACCGACCGCCTAGCCCCCGGCCCCCGTTCGGAAGGTATCCTTGGTTTATGGCGGATCTTGAGCGGCAGCCCCACTCCCCGGCCCCGGACTCCCCCGGGGAGCCCTCGGCGGAACTGGCCGAGGCGGCGGCGCGGTTGCGGGTGCTGACGGGCGCGCTGATGCGGCGGCTGCGCGCGGCCGGCGAGGGCTCGGGCGTGACGTTGTCGCAGGCGTCCGTCCTCAGTCGGCTGGACCGTGACGGGCCCGCGACGACGGTGGCCCTGGCGCGAGCCGAGCGGGTGCGCCCCCAGTCGATGGGCGCGACGCTCGCCGCGCTGGAGGAAACCGGGCTGGTGGAGCGCTCCCCGCACCCCAGCGACCGGCGGCAGGCCATCATGTCCCTCACCGGCGAGGGGCGGCGGCAGCTGGCCGATGTGCGCCGCACCCGGGAGGGCTGGATCGCCCGGGCCCTGGCCGAGCGGCTCGACGAGCGTGAGCGGGCCGTGGTCGTCGAGGCGCTCGGCCTGCTCTCGCGGCTGACCGAGGAAGACTGAGCCCGTCGATCAAATCGCGCCCCCTCCCGGGCGATACCTCGCGCTCGCCCTCGGGCCGATCACCGGCGGTCGCCTCGGTGACCTCTACGGCCGCAAACGGACCTTCCTGCTGGGCACCGGCACCTTCACCGCCGCCTCACTGCTGTGCGGCCTCGCCGCCGACCCCACCGCGCTGATCGCCGCCCGCGCTGTGCAGGGTGCCGCGGCAGCCGGCTAAGAGCCCAGCGCGTGTCCCGTGGTGGCGTCGATGTGGCCGGGCACGGGGTCGTGGCGGTCGCCGACGGTCGGGGTGCCGGTGGGCTCGAACATCATGATGGACGCCCCCTCGGCCGAGGAGGGCTTGTGCTCCACGCCGCGCGGCACGACGAACACCGAGCCGCGCGGCAGGACGACGGTCCGCTCGCCACCCGGCCCGGGCTCGCGCAGGGCGATGCGCAGTTCTCCCTCCAGTACCAGGAAGAACTCGTCCGTGTTCTCGTGGACGTGCCAGACGTGTTCGCCGGCGACCTTGGCGATGCGGACGTCGTAGTCGTTGACCCGGGTGACGATGCGCGGGCTCCACAGGGCCTCGAAGGTGCTCAAGGCGGTCTTCAGGTCGACGGGTTGCTTCGGCTCATTGATCACCGCGCCATCGTCACACAGGAGTTCGACGGTCAGCCACGCAATACCTTCGCCTCCGTCTCCGGGTCCAGGCCCACCGCCGGCCGGTCGGGGCGCCGCGGCGACCCGGCGTCCAGGCCCTTGAGCCAGGCCCAGGTGTCGGCCACCGTCTCCTCGACGGGCCGGCAGCGGAGCCCGGCGGCGTGGGCCCGGTCCACCCCGAGCCGGTGGATGGCGTCGAAGAGCTCGCCCGGCGGTACCCAGACGGGCAGTTGCGTCCACGGATCGATGCCGGCGGCCTCGATCGTCTCCGGGCCGGTCCAGCGCAGCTCCGCGTCGGAGCCGGTGACGCGGGCGCAGGTCGCGAGGAGCTCTTCCATCGTGGTGTGCCCGGGCCGGCTGACGAGGTTGTACGGGCCGCCGAGGCCCTGTACGGCGGCGTCCAGGCACCAGGCGGCGAGGTCGCGGGCGTCGACGTACTGCAGCGGCAGTTCGCGGGGGCCCGGCGCGAGGACGGGGCCGCCGCGCGCGATGCGCTCCAGCCACCAGGGCAGCCGTCCGATGTTCTCCCACGGGCCGAGGATCAGGCCCGCGCGGACCATCAGCGCCCGGTCGCCGAACGCCTCGACGGCGGCCAGTTCGCCGCCCCGCTTGGCCTCGGCGTACGCCACGTCGCCGGCGTCCGGCGAGCCGTCCACCACCGGGCCGGTCTCGTCGGTGCCCGCCGGGCGGGGGTAGCGGTAGACGGAGCAGCTGGAGATGTAGACGTAGCGCCCGGCCCGGCCGGCCAGCAGCCGGGCCGTGTCCCGCACGGCCGAGGGGGCGCCGGACCAGGTGTCGACCACGACGTCCCACTCCCCCGTCGCCAGCGCGGCGAGCCCGTCGGCGGACGTGCGGTCGCCGTGCAGGGCCGTGACGCCCGGCGGCGGTGCGTGGTGTCCGCGGTGGAACACCGTCACCTCCCAGTCGCGCGCCAGCGCCGCCTCGCTGACGGCGCGTCCCACGAATTCGGTCCCACCCAGAATCAGAAGTCTCATGGGGCCGACCCTGCCCGGTGATCGGCGCGGTGGGAACCGGTCAAGCTCTCGGCGGAATCGCGCAGAGCTGAAAGCGGCGGGCGGCGCGGCGGGTTCGGCGGAGCGGGGCGGAGGGCAGGGTGATCGTACGGAAGGGAGGTGCCCCGTGGGCCTCGATGTGGTGATCGTGGGCGCCGGTGTGGCCGGGACCAGCGTCTTCGTCCAGCTGGTGGAGTCGCTCGCGTGCTCCTCCACCCGGCCGGCGTCGGTCGTGCTGGCGGATCCGCGTCCGGTCGGCTGGGGGACGGCCTTCGGCGACAGCGATCCGCTGCTGCTGTGCAACAGCGCGGCCGAGATCAACTCCCTGCTGGCGGACCGCCCGGACGACTTCGTCGACCACCTGCGGCGGCAGGGCTGGACCGGACGGCCGCAGGACTGCGTGCCCCGGGCCAGGATGGCCGAGTACTGCCACGACCACTACGTCCGGGCGCGGGCCCGGGCCGCCGAGCAGGGCGTGACCGTCCGGCACGTCGCCGCGGCCGTGCGGTCGGTCGGCGCGCGGACGGCCGACGGCCGGCACCGGGTGCGGCTGGCGGACGGTCAGGAGCTGACGGCCGACGCGGTCGTGCTGGCGACGGGCGTCCACCGGCCCCGCGTTCCGGACGGCTTCGGGCCCTTCACCGGCCATCCCCGCTATCTGGACAGCCCCTACCCGGCCGACCGGATCGGCCACGAGCTCCGGCCCGGGAGCCGGGTGCTCGTCGTGGGCATGCGGCAGTCGGCCGTCGACGCCGCGCTGCTGCTGTGCCGCGACGGTTACCGCACCACCATGACGTCCCGTTCCGGAGTGCTGCCCTCGGTGCGGGAGTCGCTCGCCGCGCCCGTGCGCGACTTCCCGTCGCTGGAGGGCATCGCCGCCCTGGATCCCGCCGACCCGTACCTGGCGGACCGTCTGACGCGCCGGGTGGTGGAGGCGGTGCGGCTGCTGGGGCCGGTGCCGCTGCGCCTGCAGACCTCGCGCGCGGCCGATCCGGTCCGGCGGCTGCGGGAGGAGACCGCGCTGGTGGAGCGGGGTGACTGCCGGTGGCCCGGGGTGGTCGTCGCGCTGATCGAGGCCGTCATCCCACTCGGCGCGGCGTTGCCGGCGCCGGCCCGCCGCTCGCTGGCGGCACATTTCGCCCCGTTCCTGGACCGCTGTGCCACCGCCATGACGGTCGTCAACGCCCGGCGGCTGCTGGCGCACCTGGACTCCGGCGCGCTGCGGCTGGCCCCGGCCTACCCGCTCGGCGTCGGCTTCGACGGCGCCGAGTGGCGGGTGCAGTGGCCCGGATCCGTGCGGGAGCGCTTCGACCACGTCGTCAACGCCACGGGCCACCATCCGCCCGAGCTGTCCTGGGACGCGGACGGGAAGGAGCTCCTCCTCGGCGGCCCGCCCGAGGGCGGCACCGCCGTCGACCGGCTGGAGGAGGACCTGCGGGTGCGCCGCGTGCCGGGCGAGGCGCCCGAGGCCGTCTGGGTGGCCGGCGTCGGCACGCACGTGCGGATCCCGTTCGCGAACCATCTGCGCAACGTCGTCCGGCAGGCCCGCGACGTCGCCGGCCAGGTGGCGCGGATCGCTCCCGGGGGGTGACGGCGCCCGGCGGCCGGCGGGGCCGGGCGCGCCTGCTCGGCAGTGGACTCCCCGGGTGCGCACAATACGGTCGCCCCCGGCCCCGAGGAGTCCGATGCACCGCAGCTGGTCCACCCAGGACATGCCGTCGCTGAGCGGCCGTCTCGCCGTCGTCACCGGCGCCAACAGCGGCATCGGCTGGATCACCGCCCGCGAACTGGCCCGGGCGGGGGCCGAGGTGGTGATGGCCGGCCGGGACGCGGACCGGTTGCGCGAGGCCGCCGACCGGCTGACCGCCGAGGTGCCCCGGGCCCGGCTCCGTCCCGAGCTCCTCGACCTCGCCGACCTCGCCTCCGTCGCCGTCTTCGCGCACCGCCTGGGCCGCGAACCCGGGCGGCCGCTCGACATCCTGGTCGACAACGCGGGCGTGATGGCGATCCCGGAGCGCCGGACCACCCGGGACGGCTTCGAACTCACCGTCGGCGTCAACCACCTGGGCCACTTCGCCCTCACCGGTCTGCTGCTGCCCCTGCTGCTGCGCGCCCCGGAGCCGGCTCGCGTCGTCACGGTCAGCGCCGCCATCTGCCGCAGCCCGCTGGCGGAGAGCGACTTCGACGACCTGCTGAGCGAGCGCCGCTACCAGCCGATGGGCGCGTACGCGAAGTCCAAGCTGGCCAACGTGTTGTTCGCGGTCGAGCTCCAGCATCGCGCCGACGCCGCGGGCGTGGCCCTGACCAGCGTCGCCGTCCACCCGGGTACCAGCCTGACGGGGCTTCAGCGGCACGCCTCGCACTACACCCGGGCCCTGGAGGGACTGCTGCTCGAACGCCTCATCGGGCAGCCGGTCGAGCAGGCCGCCCTGACCCCCCTCTTCGCGGCCACCGACCCGGCGGCCGCGCCGGGCGGCTTCTACGGCCCGACCGGCCGCTTCGAGGCCCGCGGCGCGCCGGGCCCCGTGGAGTTCCCCCGCACCGCCGCGGACTTGGGCCGCACCCGAGCCCTGTGGGTGCTGTCCGAGACGCTCACGGGGGTGCGCTGGGCCTGGCCCTGACCGCCGCCGCACCGCGCCACCGCGCCAGATCGGCGCGGGCGCCGAGCGTCTCGATGTGGCCGGGCCCGAGCACCCGTACGTAGTCGCCCAGTACCTCCTCAAGGTCGGCGGCCGCGCCGGCGGCGTCCCCCGCGAGCCCCCGGCAGCGGGCCAGGCCGCGGCGGGCATGGAGCGTGTTGGGGTGGTCCTGGCCCAGCAGCCGCAGATCGTCGGCGAGCAGATCGCGGTACGCGGCCGCCGCGCCGGCCGCGTCGCCCGCCTCGCCCCGCCAGTGGGCCAGGTCGGAGCGGCCGGTGAGCACGGTGGGGTGGTCCGGTCCCAGGACGCGGACGTAGTCGTCCACCAGCCGTCCGAAGGCGGTGGCGGCGCCGGCGGCGTCTCCCGCCGTGCCGGTCCACCACGCCAGGCCGTGACGGACGTTCAGGGTGTCGGGATGGTCGGGCCCCAGCACCCGCAGGTGGTCCGCCAGGAGCTCCGTGAATCCCTCGGCCGCGCCCGCCGCGTCACCCGCCTCGCCCCGCCAGTGGATCAGATTGCCCCGGGTGACCAGGGTGAGGACGTGGTCGGTTCCCACCAGCCGCTCGTAGTCGGGCAGCAGCTCCCCGAACCCCGTGGCCGCGCCCGCCGCGTCACCCGCCATGCCCCGCCACCAGGCCAGCGCGTGGCGGGTGTCCAGGGTGTCGGGGTGATCGGGCCCCAGCACCCGCAGGTCGTCTGCGAGCAGTTCCCCGTACGCCCGCGCCGCGCCGGCCGCGTCGCCGGTCATACCCCGCCACCAGGCGAGACGGCGGCGGCCGCGCAACGTGCCGGGATGGTCCCGGCCGACGTAACGCAAAGCGGTGGAGCACAGGTCCTCGAAGTGGGACACGGCGTCGGTGACGAGGCCGGCATGGCCCAGGCTGTCCCCGGCGCGGAAGAGGACGTCGTGCGGGCCTGGCCGCCAGAGCCCGTCGGGGGCGTGGGAGGCCAGCGTGGTGGTGTTGGCGCGGAGGGCCCGGACGAGGGCGGTGTCGCGTTCCGTGTCGGGCCACACGGCGTCCAGCGCGTCGGCGCAGGTGCGGGCCAGGGCGTCGCGTTCGGCGTCGCCCGGGAGCGCCTCGCGGGTGACCCGCTGGACGAGCGCGTGGACGCGGACCGCCTGGTGGGGTGTGCCGGGCGCGTGGTCGGCCAGGCTGAGCCGGTGCAGGCAGCTGATCGCGGCCGTCGCCTCCTCGGCGGTTACCGGGCGGTCCTGCCGGGGGCGATGCCGGGCGAGGTGGTCCAGCACCGGCGGTGCCAGCAGGACCGCGGAGGGAATGCCGTTGGGGTCGAGCATGGCGGCCAGTTCGAGCAGGGGCCGGGCCAGTCCCCGGGGCCGGAGCCGGTCGGCGTGGTCGACGGACAGCGACCAGGTGGCGGCCAGGGTGGTGCGGTGCGCGTCGGGCAGGCCCCCGTCCTCGGGGAGGAGACCGGGGAGCGTACGGGTGCGATCCGCCAGCAAGGCCCGGTAGGCGGCGCAGCCGAGGTGGAGATCGACGAGGTACGTGGTGGCCTGGGCCAGTGCCAGCGGCAGGTGGCCGAGGTCGCGGGCGAGGGCCGCGACCTCGGCCGGGTCGTCCCGGCGGCCCCGGGCGGCGAGCTTGGCGGTCAGATAGGAGGCGGCCTCGGCGGGCGTGAACAGGCCGACGTCGACGAGCCGCCCCGGCAGGGCGGCGTCCCGCCGGCGGGTGGTGAGGATCGTACGGCCGTGCGGACGCGGCGGCGGCCACAGACCGGTCCGGCCCGCCGCCGCCCCGAGGTCCGCCGGGTCGGTGACGTCGTCCAGCACGATCAGCCAGCGTCTGGTGGTCGACTGGGCCCAGGTGAGGAAGCGCGCGGCGGCCCGCTCGGGGTCGTCGAGACCCGTGGCCACGGCGGCACCGGCGCCGGCACCGCTGACGACGGCGGCGGCCTCGGCGTAGGCCTCGAGGATGCCGTGTCTGCTGGTCGCGGTGGCCCACACCAGCAGGTCGACGCCGCCCGCCTCCCACACGTTCCGGGCGTGGCGGGCGGCGATCTGGGTCTTGCCGGCTCCGCCGGTGCCGGAGAGCACCTGGCACGGCAGCGACGGGTCCAGCGCGGCGGCGATTTCGCGGTGCTGGAAGCAGTCCGCCTCAGGGGGGATCACCCCGACGGCGCACGGCCAGGCGATCGGCGGTGGCGGCGGTGCGTGGTAGTCGATGCGGCCGATGCCGAGGGCCGCGATGCCGTGGTGCTCGGCGTGGACGGTGTGCGCGGCGGCGGCCGGCGGCGGCTGGGGCGCTGACGGGGTGCCGGGTGCGGTCAGCCGTGGTCCGGACCCGGCGGAGGAGGGTTTCCCAGCGTCACGTCGCCCATCACCAGGGCGGCCGCGGAGCCGTGGTCGGCCCGGAGGTCCACGTTCCCGCCGACCGCCGCGCCGCCGTCCCCGGCCGAGGGACCGCGTGGCGCCGGCTGGGCCTCGACCAGTTCGCGCAGCGCCCGGGCCGTGTCGTCGCGTTCGGCCGCGTCGAGACTCTCCAGCAGGTCCTCGAAGCGGCCCTGCCAGTACGCCCCGAGCCGGGCGCGCACCCGTTCGGCCTCTTCGGGTCCGGCGCCGTCCAGCGCGGCCGCGGTACGGTCGAGACGCGCCTCGATCGCCCCGGCCCCGGCCGCCCGGCCGAAGAGCCGGGCCACCCGCTCGCGGAGCGCGTGCCAGGCGTCCGTGCCCGCCGCCGACGCGACGGCCGCGCCGGCTGCCGAGGCCAGATCCATCCATGCCTGTTCCACCGCGCCCCCTGACGTCCGGCCTGCGTCCGCGTCAGCAGGGTAGCCGTCATACCGGCTGTCGGGGGCCTGCCCGGCGACGGCACGATGGCGGTGGAGGTCCCGTGCTGCGGCCCGCGACGCCCGGGCGGGACTCGATCCGGCGGCGGAGCCGTGGGAGGTGACGCAGGGTCCCTGGTCCATGGACGGAGGCGCCGTGGTGGGCCCACCCGGCCGACCCGGGGGCAACGCCGCACGGCGTCCTGGGGTTCAGCCGAGGACGAGCGGGAGGTTGGCGGCGAAGTCGCCCAGCGCGGCCTTTTCCTGGTCGGTCGGCGCACGACGTCCGGTGCCGGTCAGCAGCGCGTCCTCGTCGGAGAACGCGGCGGGGAACGCGGCCCCGGCGATCTTCTCCAGCGCCGCGCGTGCCGCCGCGAGGGTCCCGGCCGGCGGCCGGGCGGCCGTCGGCAGATGCGCGATCAGGTCGAGGTGGTGCAGGGTCCATTCGAGCACGTACGCGGACAGGTAGTCCTCGGCGGTCAGCACCTCGCCGCGAGTGCTGACGAGGCCGGCGGGATCGGCGAGCCGGGCGGCGCGGCCCGCGGCGGAACCGACGTCGTCCAGGTGGAACTTCAGCAACCGCGGCTCGCCGTAGGCGGCGGCCAGCCTGGGGATCAACGCGTCGAGCGGGTCCTCGCCGGTCGGGGGGCCGACGAGCCTCCAGTAGGTCACCGCGTTCACGGTCGGTTCGGTTCCGGCGGGCGTGGCCAGGGTGATGAGGACGTCCTGGGCGTCGATGACCAGGTGGCACACCAGGTCCCGCACGAGCCAGCCGGCGCAGCCGGACGGCCGCTCGAAGTCCTCGTCCGGGACGTCGGCGACCGCGGTGAGCAGTGCCGCCCAGGACTGCGCGAAGAGGTCCACGGCGGCACGGTAGTGCCGGAATCGGAGGAGCCGCACGTCGTGCGGAGGGTTCCGGCCGCCGCCGGGCGGCGGCCGGAGGGGCGGGAGGCTGTCAGTGGGCCGTGCCGGTCGCCCAGATCGCTTGACTGCCGTCGTAGATCACGACGTTGCCGTCGTCCTGGACGGCCAGCCGTGAGCCGGGGTGGCCGGCGGTGTGGGAGGCCCAGACGGCCTTGCCGGAGCGGGTGTACACCACGAAATTGCCGTCGTCCTGGAAGACGGCCCGCCAGCCGCTTCCCACGGTCCTGGACGCCCAGCGGGCGCGGTTGAACTCGTCGTAGACGACGAGGTTGCCGTCGGTCTGCATCACCAGCCGGGCGGTGTCGGACGTCACCGACCGGTCCCTCTCCAGGGTGAACGGGGCGTAGAGAACCTGGGTCAGGGTGGTTCTCGCGCCGCTCGCCCCGGTCGTGGCGGTCGTGGCGGCCGTCGGGGTCGTGCGGCCGGAGGGGGCCGCGCTCGCCTGGCCGGCGAGCGTCAGGGCCAGCAGTGCGGCGGCCGCGAGCGTTGTGGCGGTCTTCTTCCCCACGAAAGAGTCCCTTCGTCGAGTCGTTCATCCACCGGTGCCTGCCCCGCCCCGGAAGGCGGGGGCCGGAGACGGACTCTTCCAGCTTCCCGGGCCGCACGGGTCCTCCCCGTCCCGCTGTGACGGATTCGCACCAGCCTTTGGCCGGGGAGCAGGTGTACGACGAAGGCGCCGCCCGCGCGGCGTGATCACCCGGTCATCGGGCGCCGATGGCGGCCCGGCGCTTGGCCTGGATGTACTCGCCGGCCCGGACCGGGTCGTACGACCGGCGTCCCACGGGGGCGGGCAGCGGCGTGACCAGGGTGTCCGGTGCGCACGTGTGGAAGTACACCAGGGAGATGAGTTCCTCCTGGGGGACATCCGCCGGCGGGGCCAGGACGCGGTGACGGCCCGAACGCCAGCGGTCGCCGCTCCAGCGGGCCAGCAGGTCGCCGATGTTGAGGGTGAGCGCGCCGGGCTCGTAGGGCGCGTCCTGCCAGCCCTCCTCGTCGTCGTGGACCTGCAGACCGCCCTTGCCGGCCTGCCGGTCCAGGAGGGTGAGGAAGCCGAAGTCGGTGTGCGGGCCGACGCGGAACTGACCGGGTGCGGAGGCACCGGTCCTTTCGGCCGCCGGGTACCAGTTGATGTGGAACCGCCAGTTCGGGTCGGTGGTGTGGCGGGTGAAGAAGTCGGCGGGCTGTCCCAGTGCCTGCGCCATGACGGCGAAGACCGTGTCGGCCAGGGTGCGCATCTGGTCGGTGTAGCGGGCCGTCAGGGTATGCAGGTCGGGGACTTCGCCGGGCCAGCGGTCGGGGACGTACCGGGTGGTGCGGGAACCGGTGGGTGATGTGGCGGCGCACTGCCAGACCTCCATCAGGTCGGGCAGGGTGTCCGTTCCCTCGGACCGGGCGGTGGCCACCTGGTGCCCGCCGATCCAGCCGCTGTGGCCCGCGGACTGGGCATAGCGTTCCTTGACGGCCAGAGGCTGGTGGAAGAAATCGCGCGCCACGCTGCGAATGCGGCCGGGAAGGCCGGGATCGACACCGTGCCCGGTCACCAGGAGGAATCCCGTGGTTTGCAGGGCCTGGTCGACTTCCTCGGCCAGCCGTCCGCGGTCGGCCGGGGTGCCGGCGGTCCACCGTTCGAGATCGATGACGGGTATCCGGGTGGCGGTCATGGCAGCGGTGCTCCTTGCGGCGCGAGGTCGATGTCGTCAAGTAATTGCAGTGTGAAGGCTGTTGAACGGCTGCTGCCAGCGCTACCCGGCGCGGGCACCGGTCGTCTGTCAGATTGCGGGGTCGCCCCGCTACGGCGCGGGAACTCCCCGGCCCCTTCGCGCGTTGCGGAGGGCGACCTGATCGCTCGACGTGTGACACGACGGCTGTGCCGTCGTCGGGCGTGTAGCCGGCCCCGCGAGCGCCACCGTTAAGCCGTACTTCACCCGCGCCACGGCCCGGCGTCAGCGATGATTCCCTCTGCCGCGCGAAGGTACGGACGACCCGAGCTACCGACCGGTAGTCCGCTCCGACCGAAGGGCCGCCGTGAAGCGCACCGCCCCTCTCTCCGCCGCCTTGGCCGTCTCCCTGGCCGTTGGCGGGCTGTGCACCACGGGAACCGCTTCCGCGCGCGGCTCGGCCGGCGGCGCCCCGCACGCCGGCCGGGACCTCTACGGCACGAAGGCTCCGTACGTACCGCAGGAGAAGCCCAGCCGCTATCAGAAGCCGCCCAAGGGCTTCAGCCCGGTGTTCACCGAGAACGTCGCCCGCCACGGTTCCCGCGCCATGTCGGACAGCCAGGACGGCGACGCGGTGCTCGCGGTCCTGCGGAAGGCCCGGCAGCAGGACGCCCTCACCCGCCTCGGCTCGGAGCTGGGCCCGCGGGTGCAGTCACTGCTGGACGCTGCCTCGGCTCTCGGCTACGGCGGCCTCTCCGGGCTCGGGGCGCAGGAGCACCGTGGGACCGCGCTGCGCATGGAGCAGCGTCTCCCGTCGCTGTTCGAGAAGATCACCGCCGAGCACGAGCCCATCGTCGTCGAGACGTCGGGCGTGGCACGGGCCGTGGCGAGTGCCAACGCCTTCACGGGTGGCCTCTCCGCCGGCGATCCGGCGCTGACGGGCCTGATCAAGGACCCGGTCACCGACAAGGATCTGCTGTACTTCCACAAGCAGCCGCAGAACGCCGACTACCAGGCCTATCTGACGAACGACCCCGATCTGGCCGCGGTCCTCGCGCGGATCCGGGCCGACCCGCGCACCGCCGAAGCGGCGCACCGGGTCGTCGCGCGTCTGTTCCACGACGACTTCACGGCCACGCTGCCCGCCACGGAGCAGGTCGCCTTCGCACGCTCGCTCTACCAGCTCTTCAGCGCGGCTCCCGGCCTCGGCGTCGAGGCGCCGGACGGCGGCCTCGGCCGTTTCCTCGCCCCGCGCGACGCCCAGTGGTTCGCCTACCTGGACGACGCCGAGGAGTTCTACCGGAAGGGCCCGGCCTTCAGCGGCCGCACGATCACCTACCGGATGGCCGGAGTCCTCCTCGACGACCTCCTCGCCCAGGCCGCCGCGAAGGCCGACGGCACCTCCGGCAAGGGCGCGGTCCTGCGCTTCACCCACGCCGAGGAGATCGAGCCGCTGGCCGCCCTCATGGGCCTGCCCGGCAGCACCCGGCCCGCCGGGCCCGGGGAGCCGTACTCCTACCGGAACAACCCGTGGCGCGGCGCCTACGTCGCACCGATGGCCGCGAACATCCAGTGGGACCTGTTCGCGAACAAGCCGTCCGGCGGCAAGCCGGCCACCTATCTGGTCCGCATGCTCTACAACGAGAAGGAGACGGCCTTCAAACCGTCCTGCGAGCCGGTCGCCAAGGGCAGCCACTTCTACGGCCTCGACGAGCTCAAGCGTTGCCTCGCCCATGGCTGACCGTGCCGGTGCGCGGCCAGCAGTACTTCCCGCTCGAAGTAGGTCACGCACGGAGTCACCAGATCCAGGCCGCTCAGAGCCTGCATGAAGAGAAACTGCCCTTGAGGATTGATCTCCAGCCAGACAGGGGTCCCGTTGCCGTCCAGCTTCATGTCGACCACACCCATTCTCAGCCCAAGGCGCCTGAGGACGTCCCTCAGGCCCGCGCTCGTGACGTCGTCGACCTGCGCGATCCGGAAGCTTCCGGGGAGCCTCCCCCGCCAGTCCAGATCCTCGCTGTGGATGGAGACCGCATAGATCTCGTCCCCCAGGAGCAGTGCGCGAAGATGATCCTGCCCCGGAACGCATTCCTGGTAGATGGCCGGGGCCAAACGCATCGACACCTCTTCGCCGAGGTGCGCGTCGGTCACCTTGGTGGTGAATGCCGGGGTGGAGGAACAGCCCCGCACGCTCTTCACGATCACGTCACCCCCGACCGACAGGAAGAATCGCCGGATCTCTTCCGGGTCCTGGCTGACGAGGGTGCGCGGTACGGGCAGTCCCGCTGCCCGTGCCGCACGCAGTTGAACGAGCTTGTTCTCGGCCATGGCGGTGGCGTGCGGGTCGCTCACCCAGGTGCCGTGGAAATCGTTCCAGAGCATCCCGGTCAATGCCGTCCGGCAGTCGTTGTTGATGACCTCCACGTCGGCCCGGTCGGTGACGTCCGCCGGTATCTTCTGAAAGTTGCTGCCACGCCGCCACCACACGACATCGAGGTCTCCGACGTCGATCGATCCCCCGCCCTTGACGTTCAGACGACTCCGGGCGTCGTCCCACCAGCTCAATCCGCCGCCTCCGCAGAGGCTGTCCGTCTCGACGACATCGCAGACGACCCTGCCACGGGCGTTCAGCACGCGCTGCATGAGCAGTGCGTGAAGGTCCGCCGAGTCCGTGAAGATCGCCAGACGGCCCGTCGTCACCTTCACCTCCGGACGTTGGCGGAGCCGGGCCGGACACCCGGCTCCAGGACCGTGCCTGCTTACATGAGGGTGTAGTCCACCTTGGAGTCATCGGCTTCAGGCGGGCTCCCGCTCGTGGAGAAGGCGCAGGAGCCACCGGATCCCTCCGGGATCTCTTCCCTCAGCTCCGCGAAGCGAATGACTGCTGCCTCCCACTCCCTGAGCTCCGGGGGTACCGGAGTGTCGACGTCACCTTGCGGTGTGCCGAGGAACACGATCGGTCGTGAATTTCCGGATTCCGATGCCATGGTTCGCATCCCATTTCTCGCGATCAATCACCAGCCCTGGCGGCTGTATCTGAAGCGGCCACAGCTCTCTTTCCATGGCATCACCAGGTGTTGGTCGTGTCAAAATGGCCCCTTGTCACTTCGGCCCGGTTATTGCGCAGTCAACAAGTGAGTTTTTCAAAGGCGATTCGTCGCAAGCCGCGGACGCGAGGCAGGCACCGGTCCGGGCGCATCAGGCGGGCAGGGCCGCGAGCCAGTCGGTCAGGAACCGGTTGACCTCGGCGGGGCGTTCTTGCTGGATCCAGTGGCCGCAGTCGTCGAGGAGGTGCGAGGAGACCAGACCCGGCAGCGTCACCGGATACGCCTCGATCGCGTCGGCCAGCCACGTCGTGGAGGCGTCGACGGCACCGCCGATGAACAGGGACGGCTGGGTGATGGGCGCGCCGTCGAAGGCGGCGAGGTCCTCCCAGTCGCGATCCATGTTCCGGTAGCGGTTGAGCGCTGCGGTCAGGCCGGTGCGTTCGAACTCCTCTGCGTAGACGGCGAGATCGCTCTCGCTGAGCCAGGCGGGCAGACGGCCGATGGGGAACCGGTCACGCATCGTCCCGCCCTTGCCGATGAAGTGCGGATCGGGAGCGCCCGGTCCGGGCATGGTGTCGGCGGACAGAGCCGCGTAGAGGCCCGCGAGCCAGCCGCGTACGTCAGGCTCGATCTCGGCCTCGGCACGGCCCGGCTCCTGGAAGTACGAGACGTAGAGTTCCTCGTCCCCGCCCATCCGCGTGAAGACATCGCTGGGGCGGGTGCCGCCGCGCGGCGCGTACGGCACGCTGAGCAGCCCCACCGCGCGGAAGACCTCCGGCCTGAGCAGGGCACTGCTCGCGGCTATGTTCGCACCCCAGTCGTGGCCGACGACCACCGCCGATTCCTCCCCCAGAGCATGCACCACCGCGACGTTGTCCGCCACCAGGTCGAGCATCCGGTACGCGTCCACCGCGGCCGGCTTGGAGGAGCGACCGTACCCGCGGACATCGACGGCGACCGCGCGGTACCCCGCCGCCGCGAGCACCGGTAACTGGTGACGCCAGGAGTACCAGGTTTCCGGGAACCCGTGCACGAGCAGCACCAGCGGCCCGCTTCCCTGCTCCACGAGGTGAATCCGGCCCCCCGGCGAGGGCACCAACCGGTGCGTGAGCTCTGCGCAGTGCTGCGACATGCGTGTCCCCCAGGACTGTCGATTCGTCTTCCCCCGGACCGGCATCCATCGCCGAAGCGCGAGGCTGATGACCCGATCGGCCGTCAGTTCTTCTTCAGCTCCTCGGCGAGCATCACGATGATGCCGCTGGGGCCGCGGACGTACGTGAGCTTGTAGACATCCTCATAGGTCGCCACACCGCGAAGCGGACGGCATCCGTGCTTTGCGGCCGCCTCAAGGGCTTTGTCGATGTTGTCGACCGAGAAGGCGACGCGATGCATGCCGATCTCGTTGGGACGAGTGGGCTCCGACTCGATCGCTTCGGGGTGGATGTACTCGAAGAGTTCAAGGCGACCGTGGCCGTCCGGCGTCCGGAGCATCGCAATCTTGGCGTGATTGCCATCAAGACCTACGGCAGTGTCGGTCCACTCACCACTGACCGTGTCGCGGCCGACGACCGTGAGGCCGAGGTCGGTGAAAAATGAGATCGCTGCTTCGAGGTCGCGAACGGCGATGCCGACGTTCTCAAGTCTGATGGCCATGCGTTGCATGCTATCGAGCCGGGCCGATCAGGTACTGCGGCAAGGACGTGGTCGTGCGGTGGTCTGCCACCACTCCCACGGTCACCGCCGAGGAGCCGGCCCGCAGCACGATACCGGTCTGCGGGCCGTAGGTGCGGTGCCCCCGGATACAGGTCGCGCGCACCGGCTGTAAGTGCGGTCAGCGATTGGCATCGACCGGCTTGCAGCCAGTCGCCAGGATTCCGTCGAAGTTGTTGTGTGCGCACTGAACGGGTTGCCCAGTGCAGTTGCCGGCGGCACCCGCCGGGCCCACTGCGGTGCATCGGAGGCCGATCTCACCGACCGCGTTGGACAAGTCGACCCCCAGGGCCGCGCTGATGCCCTGCACGGTGGGGTTATTGGCGTTTGCCACCTGGTCGCAGCACAGGAGCTGGTCGGCGCCGTATGCCGGGGTGATCGTCGTGCAGGTCGTGATGGTCGCGGATGCGGCGAATGCCAGCGCACTCGCAACGGTGCAGAGCCGGGCGCGGATGTTTCGGGTCAATGCCAGTCCCCCTGGTGATGGATGATGGTCGGGGATCCACCGTAAGCAGCAGCAACCCTTCCCAGCCCTGCCGTCATTCATCCGTCGTGGCACTCCGACGGGGGCTGTACTGGAGCTCAGTTCGAAGACAGGAGCGGTGGAGATCCGCCACTGACCGTGAGACAGAGCGGGCCCGAAGCGGCGGGTGCGCGACGCGGCCATGGGCTCCGGCCCTCGGGCGGGAGCCCGGTCGTCACCCGGGCGGGCCTCCGGGGCCGGAGCCGTCGCGGCCGGCGGGCGCCGCCGGCAGGCGGTATTCGGTGCAGGCCGCCGGGATGCGGACGCCCGTGGCCCGCAGGTGGCCGGTCCGGGTCTGGTACGCGGCTCCGCGCATCAGGTGCTCGGCCACCACCGCGGCCTCGCGGTGGGCGGGCTCCGCCAGGGCCGTACCGGCGGTCCACGCGTTGAACGCTCCCATCGCCGGGCCGCACCAGATCTGCCAGTCCCCCGCCCGGTCCGGTTCGCCGGTCACGGCCCACCGGGAGGTCATGCCCAGGTACCAGCGGAACACCATGGCCATCCGGTGTTTGGGGTCGCGCTCGGCCCGGACCAGCCAGTCCGGGTGGTGCTCCTTCAGATAGGCGGCGGTCTCCTCCCACGCCTCCTCCAGCGGCCGGCGCAGGACGCGCTCCTCCAGACGGCGCCGCTCGGCGTCCGTGAGCTCGTCGAGGCCCCCGCACTCGTGGTAGAGACGGTGGAGCAGGGCCGCCCGGGCGGGGAACATCGTGCCGCGCCCCAGCACCTGCACCTGGATGCCCTGTTCGAACATGTCGGCGGCGGGCGCCATGACGCAGTCGGCGATCCCCGCCTCGGCCAGCAGCCGTTTGACCGCCGGCGAGGTGTCCGCCTCCACCGTGGCCTGGTTCACCGAGCCGGTGACCACGTAGTCGGCCCCCAGGGCGAAGGCTCCCGCCACGGCGTGCGCCGAACCGATG
This sequence comes from Streptomyces sp. NPDC049577, assembly GCF_040675635.1. Lineage (NCBI taxonomy): Bacteria > Bacillati > Actinomycetota > Actinomycetes > Kitasatosporales > Streptomycetaceae > Streptomyces > Streptomyces sp. NPDC049577. The sequence continues at coordinate 10,147 of NZ_JBFAPH010000038.1, read as the reverse complement.
CCGCCGGCCGCCCCCAGGTGCACGTGCGGGAACCCCTCGCCGTACTCCCGGGCGATCCGCGCCCGTACCCGGGCCAGCGCGGGGAACAGGACGCCCAGCGGCCTGCGGTCGGTGTGGCCCCCGGAGTCGGACTCGACCGTGACCGCGTCGGCCATCGGCACCGCGCCCGCCAGCTCCGCCTGCTGGGCGGTCACCGCTCCCCGCTCCCGGAGCGCGCGGACCAGTCCCTCCGGCGCCGGCCGCAGGAACATCCCGGCCGTCTCCTCCCGGGAGACCTTGCCGATGACGCGGTGCTCCGCGCGTACCCCGCCCGCCGGGTCGCGCCGCAGTCCGGTGAGGCGGTAGCGCACCAGCTCGGGGGTGAGCCGGACGAACGCCGACGCCTCCACGCACCGCACCCGGTGTCGCAGGCACAGGTCCACCACGACCCGTTCGAGATGGGGGGCCGTGGGACTGTGGATGAGGTTGCACGCGTAGGACCCGTCGCCCAGCTCCCGCGCCAGTTCGCCCAGCGCCGCGTCGATCCGCGCCTCGGGCAGGCCGGCCGCGCCGAACGCGGCGAGGGCGCCGGCCCGGGACAGTGCGATCACCAGCCGCGTGCCGGCGATACCGCCGGCCATGGCCCCCGCCATGTACGGCAGGCGCACACCGTGCCGGCGCGGGAAGTCCGGGGAGCCGAGCCGTTCGGGCGGCATCGCGCCGGCGGTGGCCAGCACCTCTGCTCCCCGGGGCGGCAGGTGGCACATGCCCATCCCACCGCCGGTACGCACCAGATGGCAGGGGAGGTCCAGGGCCGACAGCACCCGGTGGATACCCTCGGGGTCACGGTGCACAGCGTTCCCGCCGTCCGGTGGGCCGCCCATCAGGCACCGTCCTTCCGGCCCCCTCGGCCGTCGCCTGCCGGCCGGTTCCCGAGGACGATGTTCCGCACGTGGTAGATACGCAGGTCGTCGCGCCACACGCTGCCGTCCGCCCGGATCAGCAGCCGGTCGCGCTTGCGGACCACCTTGCGGATGTGCACCTCGCCGCGGACCCGCCGGTGCTCGCGCAGGATCTGCGCACCGTAGTTCCAGCGGAGCTCCTCCCCCGTGACCAGCCCGAGCTCCGGGTCGGACAGATGCTCGGTCAGCCCGGTGTGCAGGGCGAACGCCTGCACCGCCTGGAACAGCATCTGCACGCCGGCCGAGCCCGGCATCACCGGGTCGTGGAAGAAGTGGTGGTGGAAGTACCAGTCGTCCTCGCGCACCGGTTTGGTGCACAGCACGTACCCCGCCCCGTGCTCACCGCCGCGCGGCACCAGCACCAGGTCCTCCAGCAGCGCCAGCCGTCCGGTCCCCAGCCGTGCGTCGCCCCGCGCGTCCAGCCGGCGCAGCCCGGCCGGCGGTGCCGTCTGCCGGTCCAGCCACGGCGGCACGTGGCGGCCGTTGTCCATGCCCTGCTGGAGGTCCAGTACCCCCTGGGTGAGATAGCCGTGCAACGCCTCGCCCGCGTAGAACGGTTCGCCGCCTGTGCTCAGTTCGAAGCGGTAGCGGTGCAGCGTCGCGCCCGGCAGGTCGGTGACCGACAGGACGGTGATGCGCTGCGTGACGGTCGTGCCGCGAGGATCGGCGTCGCGCAGCAGCGTGGCCTTGCCGTCCAGGTTGCGGCACACGAACGGCTCGTTGGGGTGCTGGAGCGCGACACCCAGGGTCAGGGCGCTCAGCAGGCCGGCCGGCTGGAGCGAGATCTCCATCAGGGCCAGGGCCGGCACCGACCGCGTACCGTTCTCCCGGCAGTACCACGGGTCGGGCGGCATGTCGTACTCCGTGACGCCGCACGCGCCGGTCCGGTCGGCGGCCGTGCCGTTCCGCACCTCAACCCCGCGGTCGATCATCAGGAAGTCGCCCCGGGGCAGCCGGGGCCGCACCGGGCACAGATCGGCAGGCGCCCCGCCGGCCGCGGCCAGTTGCGCCACGTCGCCCTCCGAGGCGTGCGCCATGTGGAGTTCGGTGGAGTAGGCCGGACGGCCGGTGGAGGTCAGGCGGAGACCGGCATGCTCGATGTGGAGCTGCGGATCGAGCTCGGGCCTGCCGTACAGTGCCACGGCCACGTTCCGCAGCCGGGCCACCGCCTTCCCGTCCGCGTCGGTGATCTCCGCGTCGGCGGTGACGAAGGGGCGCGGGATCCAGCCCGTGCCGGTGACCTCCACCCGCACCCCCAGTGCCGTGCCGGCCGTGCGGAGCGGCTCCAGGTGCGCCGTCGCGCCCGGCAGGGGCACCGCGTGCGCTCCCGGCAGGCACAGATGGACGCCCCGGTGGAAGAGGTGCACGCGCAGCACCTCGCTCACCGCGCCCAGCAGGAAGGGCCAGGTGTCCCCGTCGCCGGCCGGCCGGGTGGTGGCGACGATCAGGCCCTGCCCCTGGCGTCCCCCGTTCGGCGCGATCCCGGTCACTTCCTCCAGCAGCCGCTCGGGCCATGGTTCCGGCAGCAGCTCGGGCGCGACGTGCCGCTGGTCGAAGGCGCTGCCGAGGACCGACGCCCACTCGCCGCGGGCCATGGCGTCGAGGTCGCCGGCCGGCAGCCGGGTGACGGCGGTACGAGCCGGCGGTTTGAACTCCCGCCGGTACCGGGGTGCGCCGGGCGGGTCGGTCGCGCCGCCGGCGGACACGGTCAGGAGGATGCTGCCGTCCGCGTCGCGCACCTCGCAGCGGGTGGGCTCGCCGACCGCCCCGGGGGTGTACGACGCGTGCAGGGCCACCGGCTGGGAGGGCGGCAGCCCGTGCCAGGTGACGTCCAGCGGTCCGGACGTCAGGGCCCCGGCCTGACGCAGCCGCGCTGCTGCCGCCCGCAGGACCACAGCCGGTGCGCCGAGACGTGACCACTGTTCGGGGGACGGGGTCGGGGCCGGAGCAGGGGGCGGGGGCGCGGCGGCGCCGCTCCGGGTCGTAGCCGCCGAGTAGGCCGACCACTCGGCCTTGAGGCTGCTGAGGGCGTGGCCGATGCCCGCACTGCCGGCGGCCCGTGGGGCCGGTGCGGGGCGCGGAGGCGGCTGCCGGGGCACGGTGTCACGGGCGGGTGCGGCCAGGCGTCGCAGTTGCCAGGCGCTGATCGAGCGGTGGGCCTCCACGACGGCCGCGTGCGCCCGTTGCAGCTGCTGTGTCATGCGTGCGGCCAGGGCGGTCGCCGCGTCCGCGTCATCGCCGCGGGCCGATACGGGCTGTACGGGCGGTACGGGCGGTACAGGTGGCACGGGTGACATGGGCGGTGCGGGCGCCGATGGGCCGGCGGGGCCGGGCGCGCTCCCCAGGGGCGTGCCCTCGAAACCGAGTTCGTCCATGGCGGCCCCCCTCACCCGGTTCCGGGACGACCGGAGGCCGCCCAGGGCGAGACGTAGGTGGTGAGCAGCCGCACCGCCTGTGCGTCGCTCACATCGAGCATCCGCAGCCCCGTCCACCGTTGCAGGACCCGGCCACCGGGATCGCACGCGGTGACGGTGCAGTGGGTGTCGAGCACGGACGTCCTGTCGGTCTCGGCGACGATGACGAACGGTTCGTCGTCGGGCAGAGGCGCGTAGAAGTCGGCGCGCTCGGCGCTCACCGGGATGCCGCCGCTGCCCTTGAGCCGATGGGTGATCAGCGCGGCTCCCTGCAACAGCAGGTCGGAGAGCGCGGGGCTGAACAACTGTCCGGCGTAGGCACCGGCGGCGAACGCCGGGTCGGGCAGCCGCGCCGACAGCACGAGACGCCTCTCGTCCTCCTCCAGGACGTCCCGCAGCCCGGCCAGGGACGGCCCGTGGAAGATGGTCCGCTCCGCGTAGCAGGGGTGCAGGGTGCCGGCGGGCTCGTAGCGGGGCAGGTCGAGGCACGGCGCCTGCCCGGGTGCGTCGGCACACACCACGAGCGCCTCGAAGTGCACTTGTTCCGTGTCGCCGTCCGCGTTGTGCATCCGTGCCCGGACGGCGTCGGCCCGCTCGTCCGGCACCAGGTGGAAGCCCAGCGTCCGCGGGTGGTGGCCGTTGAGGTACAGACCGCGGACGATGCGCAGGTCCTCGCATCGTACGGCCGGCCGTCCGCCGCCCTGGGCCCGCTCCACGGTGTGCAGGACCGCTCCGAGCAGCGCGGTCATCGGCACGAGGGGATGACCGGCCACACGGTGGTCGCGCAGCATCGGCTCGTCCTCCAGGCCGGTGAGCGAGCGCACGGCGGTCAGCCCCTCGACGGGCAGGTCGTCGCTCCTGCTCAGCCACGGGGCCACGGGTCCGACGACGGTCACCTCGCCCGGCGGCTGGCCGGGCCCCATCAGGGCGCGGAAGTACCGTGTGCCGGCCTCGCGCGACAGCACGGGCACGCCGGCCTCGGTGAACAACCGGTGCACGTCCTCCGCCATGCCGCCCTCCCACGGCCCCCAGACGACGGGAATCACCCGCAGGGCCGGGTACGCCGCCTGCACCGCGCGGGCGCGGCGGATCAGCGCCTCGTTGGCGAGGGCGTAGTCGGCCTGACGCACGTTGCCCCACAGGCCCGCCACCGAGGCGAACACCACGAGGTACCGCAGCCGCTCCGGGTCGAGGGCGTCGAGCACGTGCTGGAAACCGGAGAGCTTGGTCGCGATCACCGGGGTCACGGACTCGGCAGTCATCTCGGCCAGCGGCCGGTCGCCCAGGACGCCAGCCGCGTGCACCACGCCCGTGACGCGCTCCGCGTACGGCTCCAGCGCCGTCCGGACCGCGGCTGCGTCCCGTACGTCGGCGCTGGCGTAGTCCGCGCGGACGCCGCGGGCGCGCAGCGCCTCGAGTGCCGACCGGACCTCCTCGTCCTCCGCGGGCCGCCGGCCCATGAGGACGTATCCGCACCGGTTGTCCTCCGCCAGGGCTTCCAGGCACCAGCGCGTGATGCCGCTCGCGCCGCCCGTGACGAGCAGGGTGTCGTCCTCGGTGAGCCCGGCGGGGCCGCCGGCGGTGTGCGGCGTGGCGCACCGCGGGCTGTCGGAAAGGGCCGGAGTGCGCCGGTGCCGGCCGTCCCGGGCCACTTCCCGTACGTCGGTCGCCACGTCGGCGATCTCCTCCAGCAGCGCCTCCCCCACGGCCTCGGGCGGCATGTCCGGGGCGAGGTCGAGCGCGCGGCAGAACACCGGTGCCGCCTCCAGGGCGACGGACTTGACCAGGCCCGGCAGACCCCCGGCGAACGCGGCCACGGGCTGCCCGCCGGATCCCGCGAGGCCCAGGGCCCCGTCGAGCCGGGTCATCGTGACGAACCCGGCCCTGTGTCCCGTGCGGGCGGCCTCCAGCAGCACCGTCCGCGCCCGCTTGGCGAACAGCAGGCCGTGCGTCAACCGGTCCACGGCCTCGTCGGCGTGCGTGATGCTCGTCCGGCTCAGGGGCAGCAGGCACAGGTCGATGCGGGACACCTCACCGAGCGTCTCGGCGATACGGCCGCGCAGTTCGCCGTCCGACCAGTTGTCCAGGGGCCGGGCCTCCTGCCCGGCGGCCTCCTGCCCGGCGGCCGGCAGGCCGGGCACGGTCAGGCGCCGCACTCGCCAGCCGCGACCGGCCAGCGCCTGCCCGGCCGCGGTGCACAGCTCGCCTCCGTCGTCGAGCATCAGCGCGCACGGCTGCTCGTGCCAGGCACCGGCGAGAACGTCCACGGCGGGCAGCGTGCGCAGCGAGACGTACGCCTTCCCGAGGGGGACGCCGCCGGTGTGCCGCAGGCCGGACCGGGGGGCGGTGAACAACTCCTTGAGCATGGTGCTCAGGTCGCCGACCGTGCGGGCCTCGCTGAAGCGGAAGAGCTCCTCGCGTTTGATCACCGGGTAGCGGCGCCACACCTCGGCCCCGATCTCCACCTGTTTGAGGGAGTCGATGCCCAGATCCTCCTGGATGTACATGTCCGGTTCCAGCATGGCGACGTCGTAGCCGGTCTTGTCGGCGACGATCTGGCGGAGAGTCTGTTCCGCCTCCAGCGGATCGATTTCGGAGATGTCCTGTACGGGCTTGTCGAGCATGCCGTCGTCGGCCATGAGCTCGGCCAGGGCCGAACGGTCGTCGTCCTCGGGGACGTGGGCGGGGGTCGTGTCGGCGGCGGGCGGCTGGTGCGGGGAAGGCGGGGCCGGGGCGGGGGCGGGCGGGAGAGCGGCCGGCGTCTCCGTCCCTGCCAAGGCCGCCGTCCCCGTGTCCGCCAGCAGTTGGGCGATCACCTCACCCGCCCGGGTGTGGGCCTCGCCGACGGCCAGGCTGTGTTCGGTGATCGCGCTCACCGTGGTGGCCAGGGCGGGGTCGAGACCCGCTCCGCCCCCGGTGCGGGACCGCAGGAGCTCCACGAGCTGTCGCTGGGTGGCCAGTTGTCCGTCCAGGTAGCGGACGTGGGCGGCGAGGTGGTCGGCGGCCGCGCGTGCCAGCGGGTCGTTCCCGGTGGGGACCGGCTGCGGGACCGGCTGTCCCTCGGAGGCGGGGACGAGCAGCCGGGAGGTGAGCGCGGGCGCGTCGCCCTGCCCCTGCCGGAACCGCTCCTGGCGGGCCCGGAGCGCGAAGCTGGGCCCTTCCAGCACGCGGGCGACGGCCGAGGGGGCCGGGCGTTCGGCCGGGGGCGGGGCGTCGTACCGGTTGATGCCGGTCACCGGCAGCCCCAGCACCGCGAGGCGCAGCGCCGCCTCTTTCAGCACGGCGGCGCCGTCGGTGCCGCGGTCGCACGGGACGGCGACCACCCCGTCGGTGCCGAGCGTGCGCTCCACCAGGCGGGTGAGCGTGCTGCCGGGGCCGAACTCGACGAAGACGCCGAAGCCGTCGGCGCGCATCCGCCGCAGGCGTTCCACGAAGTCCACCGGGCACAGCAGTTGTTCCACGAGGGTGCGACGGTCGGCCTCCGGTCCCTGTCCGTAGGCGGCACCGTTCGCGCCGGCGTACACGGGCACCTGGGGCGGGGCGAAATCCACCTGGGCGCAGGCGTCGGCGAACGGACGGGCCGCGTGCTCGACGAGCGGGGTGTGGAAGGCGGCGGCCACCGGCAGCCGTTTGGCGGGGACGCCCTGTTCGAGGCAGCGGGTCACGAACCGCTCGACGGCGTCCGTGGGGCCGCCCACGACCTGCTCGTCGGGCGCGTTGCGGTTGCACACCGCCAGCTCCGGGTGGCCGGTGAGGAGGTCGCCGACCGTCTCCTCCGCCGCGCGGACGACGGCCATGGCTCCCGCGTCCGTACCGTCGCCGGGCCGTTCCTCCATCGCGCGGCCCCGGGCCCGCGCCAGGGCCGGAAAGGCCGCGTCGTCCAGCACCCCCGCCGCCCACAGGGCCGTCAGCTCGCCGAAACTGTGCCCGAGGACGCCGTCGGGGGCGAATCCCAGCTCGCGCAGGAAGCGGTAGTGCCCGGCGGACAGGGCGCCGATGGCCGGCTGGGCGTAGGCGGTGCGGTTCAGCCGCTCGCGGGCCTCCTGGGCGCTGTCCTTGCCGCCCGGTGGCGGGAAGACGGTACGGGCCAGTGTGGCGCCGGGCGGGAAGAGGGCGTTGGCCTCGTCGAAGGCCGCCCGCAGGGGCGGCACGGCCAGCAGGGCCCGCAGCCCCATCCCGGGGTACTGGTTGCCCTGGCCGGTGAAGAGGGCGGCCGCCTTGACGCCGGCCGGCAGGGCCGTGCGGCGGTAGTGCACCCCTTCCGAGAGCTGCCACTGCTCCTCGTCCGTGCCGCCCGCGCGGAGCCGCTCGACGGCGGCGGCCAGCAGGTCTGCCCGGTGCTCGTCGTCACGGGCCACGAACCCCAGGCGGGCGTGTTCCGGCGGCACCGCGCCGTCGCCGGCCGGCGTCGCGCCGGACTCCAGGAGGGTCAGCAGCGCCCCCGGGTCGGGGGCATGCCACAGGCAGGCCCGGGGCACCCGGTGCAGCGCATGCTCCTCGTGCGGGCTGCCGCCGGGGTGTTCCTCCAGTACCGCGTGGTAGTTCACCCCGCCGAAGCCGAAGGCGGAGACACCGGCACGCCGCACGGGACGGCCGGGGTCTCGCACCCAGGGCCGGGCGGTGGTGTTGACGTAGACGGCGCCGTCGGGGGTGACCGCCGTGGCGGGGGTGTCCACGTTGATGGTGGGCGGCAGGATCCTGTGGTGCAGCGCCAGGGCCGCTTTGATCAGTCCCGCGGCGCCGGCGGCCGCTTTGGTGTGGCCGATCTGGGACTTGATGCTGCCCACGGCGACGTACCGGGTGTCCCCGGAGGTGCCCATGAGCTCGTTGAGCGCCGCGACCTCCACCTCGTCGCCGGTGGGCGTGCCGGTGCCGTGCGCCTCCACGAGCTCGACCGACTCCGGGGGGCACCCGGCGTCGTCGTACGCGCGCCGCAGCGCCGTCAGCTGGCCGTCCCTGCTGGGCGCGTAGATGCTCTTGGCCACGCCGTCGCTGGAACTGCCCAGTCCGCGCAGCACCGCGTATACGCGGTCGCCGTCGCGCTCGGCGTCGGCCAGTCGCTTGAGCGCCAGCATCCCGATGCCCTCGCCGATCAGCGTGCCGTCGGCCTCGGCGTCGAAGGGGCGCACCCGGCCGCTGAACGACAACGCGGGTGTCTTGCTGAAGCACATGAACGACACGATGGAGTTGTCCGCGTCGCAGCCACCGGTGATCATCAGGTCGGCGCGGTGGCAGAGCAGCTCGTCGACGGCGGCCCGGACGGCTGCCAGCGAGCTGGCGCAGGCGGCATCGACGGTGTGGTTGGCCGCCCGCAGGTCCAGGCGGTTGGCGACCCGCCCGGAGACGACGTTGCCCAGGATTCCGGGGAAGGAGTCCTCCGTCCACGGCGGCAGGTGCTGCAGGTACTCGCGCGCGGCCTGCCGTGCCTCCTCCTCGCCCGCGCCGCGCGCCCGCACCGCCTTGACCAGCAGCGGTGCCAGCAGCCTGGCGGCCAGCGGGATGAGGGTGGTGTTGGTGCCGCACACGCCCAGCACCACACCCGTACGCCCGGGGTCGTACCAGCCCTCACGGCCCCGGGCGCCGTCGCGCAGCACGTCGCGCGCCACCACCAGGCTCAGCAGCTGGACGAGCCCGGTGGAGTCGAGGCTCTTCGGTGGCATGCCGAATTCCATCGGGTCGAACGTCACGGGCGTGAGGAAGCCGCCGCGCCGGCCGTAGGTCTTGTCGGGGGCGAAGGGGTCGGGATCGTAGTAGTCCTCCAGTTCCCACCAGGCGGAGGGGACCTCCTCGGTGCAGTCGCGCCCGGCCACGATGTTGTCCCAGAACGCGCGCAGGTCAGGGGCCTTGGGGAACATCCCGGCCAGGCCCACGACGGCCACCGGGTCCCGGGAGAGACGACGGTCGAGCTGCTGCGGCTTCACGCGAGACCCCCCTCGGCCCGCCGGCGGTTGCCACCCGTACTACTGTCACAAGAGGCGGGGGTGGGCGTCGACGTGAAGGCGCCACTATCACCCTTACGGGCGACGTGGATGCACTCGAGCCGCCATTAACCGTCCCCGTTCAGGTACTTGAGGAAGACGGTTGCATATGTCCGGTCGGTGGCCTGCGAGCAGGGAAACGTCGCCGTCGCGGCATCGACCTCCGCCTGATGGAACTTCTGCCAGTCAGGGTTCCGGTACGCCAGCGCCGCCAGTTGGTCCTGGGGCAACTCCGGCCCACCACCCTGAACGGCCGCCAGCACAGGGGTGTATTTCTTGCGCAAGGATTCGATGAGTGCGAGGCGGGATTCCACCGGATGTCCAGCCGCCGCCGCACAGACTCTCCAGGCCTGAAGCGCCGATTGATAGCGGGCATCATGTTGGACCTTGGCGTCCACCTGGGCCCACCGGGAGTTCGCCTCCCGGACGCCGTACTCCTTCTCGGCCGCGCGCTGCGCGTCGTCGGCACAGCCCGACAGGCTCTTGTCATAGGCCTTGACGGCCGGCACGGACAGGGCCTTCACATAGCTTTTGTCCGCCGTGGCCGGGAGGAAATGCGGGAACACCGATATGCCGAAGCCGTGCTTGCGCGCATAGCCGGGACTCGTGAAATCGGACGCACCCTCGGTGTCGACCACACTGCGCGGGTTCTTGGGTGTGTACCGGAAGCCGTGCGACGTCATGCACGCGGCCGTCAGCGCTTCCGTGCGAGCGGCGACCTCGAGGTCGAACTTCCCGGACTCCGAATGATCGGAGACATGCGCCAGGATCAGTATGAATCTTCGGGTGTTGGCCTTCTCCTGGGAGGTCTGGC